>DBPQ01000033.1:0-583 GCA_002304945.1 Actinomycetales bacterium UBA1416
CGCTCGTCCGCGGCCAGCGACGGCGAGACCCCCATCAGTGCCACCACGGACTCACGTCCGAGGGCCCGCACCGCGAGCGCCAGGAGCACCGCGGAGTCGACCCCACCGGAGTATGCGACCCCCAGGGGCGCGGTGCCCTCGAGGAGGCGGGCGACGGCGTCGGCGTCGGCCAGGGCCGCGCCGCTGAGCTGGTCGGTGGTCATCGCCGTCATGGGCGCACCTCGACGACGGCGAGGGACCCACCGGCCACGAGGCCGGCGGTGGTGGCCGCGGCGGTCGCCCGGGTGAGGGCCTCCAGCTCGCTGGTCCCGAGGCGGCCGGCCAGGTCGCGGGCGGAGTCGAACTCGACCGCCGCGTTCACCACCGTGCCGTCCCGGTGGCCGAGCTTCACGGTCACCGGGTGGCCGTCGACCTCCACGGTGGCGAAGGAGCGATCGAGCACGGTGCGGTCCACCGCGGTGGACCGCACGCCCAGGGTCGTGGTGTGCCGCAGCATCGCCTCGGTGACGGCGCGGGCGCGGGCGGGGTCCGCCAGCGCGTGGAGGCAGTGGGCGGGCCGGCCCTTCTTCATGAGGATCGGGGT
>DBPQ01000033.1:627-18282 GCA_002304945.1 Actinomycetales bacterium UBA1416
ATCGCCGGTGCGGGCGCCGACCAGCAGCCGCACCACGTTCGGATGGCCGGGGAAGTCCCGGCCGCCCGCGCCGATCCCCACCGCGTCGAGCGTCATGGGGGGCAGTGGCTCGCACACGCTGGCGAGGGACCGGAGGAGCGCCATCCCGGTCGGCGTGGCGAGTTCCCCCNNNTCGTGGTCGTGGTCGTGGTCGTGGGCGTCGGAATGAACGCCGCCGTCGCCCGGCACGCCGGCGACCTGCCAGCCGAGAGCGAGCTGGGCGACGGCGGGGACCGGGACGGGGATGTCCCCGTGGGCCGCGCGGATACGGCCGTCCCCGAGCGCGACGGGGGAGGCGGTCACGGAGGTGACCCCGAGCTGGCGGAGGGCCTCGCACGTGCCGACGACATCGGCGATCGAGTCCAGGGCACCGGCCTCGTGGAAGTGGATCTCCTCCGGGTCNNACGCCGTGGACGTGCCCCTCGGCCCGCGCGAGCACCGCGAACGCGGCGAGGGCGGCGTCCCGCGTGGGGCCGGGGATGTCGGCGGCCTCCAGGTCCGCGCGGATGGTGCGCCAGGTGCGGTGGTGCGCCGTGTCCACGACCTCGACGACGACGCGCGTGGCCCGCTGCCCGCCGCGCGTCACCCGCTCGGCGCGGAGCGCGACGTCGGCCCCGACGAGGTGGCGCACGACGTCCNNCGCGGCGAGGTCTGCCCCGGCGTCGACGCAGGCAGCGAGCAGCATGTCGCCCGCCACTCCGGCGGAGACGTCCAGCCACGCGTGTCGGGTCATGCGCCCATTCTGCCCACCGCGGGCTCCAAGTGCCGCAATTTTTGGCAACTCGGGGGTTAGGCTGGCGGCGTGGCAGACGAGGACGGACCGCGGCGGGCGAAGGCGGTCACGATCTACGACGTCGCTGAGGCGGCGGGGGTGGCGCCCTCGACCGTGTCCCGGGCGCTGACCAAGCCGGGCCGCGTGAACCCCGAGACCGCGCACCGGATCCGGCAGATCGCGGACAGCCTCGGGTACCGTGCCAAGCGGGCCGCCGAACCGGACGAGCGGGAGCGGTCCAAGGTCATCGTGGTGTCCGTGGCCGGGCTCGCCAACCTCTTCTTCGTGGACACCCTGAACGGCATCGAGGACGAGGCCTCGGCGCTCGGGTACTCGGTGCTCGTGAGCGACGGCCGTGCGAACCTGCACGTCGAGCAGCAGGCCATCCATCGCAGCGTCGAGCTCGCGGACGGCATCATCCTCATCTCGCCGCGGATGCCGGACGGCGCCATCACCGAGTTCGCGCGGCGCAAGCCCCTGGTGGTCGTGAACCGGGTGGTGCGCGGCGTGCCGTCCGTGGTGCAGAACTTCACCGACGGCATGGCCCAGGTGGTGGAGCACCTCACGGACCTCGGGCACCGGACCGTCACCTTCATCTCCGGCCCCTCCGACGCGTGGATCGGCGCGGTGCGGCGGGAGGCGCTGCAGAAGGCCTGCCAGGCACGCGGCGTGACGATGCGCCGGATCGGACCCGTCGAGGGCACCGTCCGCAGCGGGGTGGGGGCCGTGCCGGAGTGGTTGCAGCACCGCACCACCGCCGTCGTCACGTTCAACGACGACATCGCGCTCGGCTTCTCCTACGGGGTGCGCGAGCGGGGCTTCCGGGTGCCGGACGACGTCTCCATCGTGGGTATCGACAACACCCAGAGCTCGTCCGTGTTCGCCCCGCCGCTCACGTCCCTCGCCGTGGCCGGACACGGCCAGGGTGCCGTGGCGGCGCGCCGCATCCTCACCGAGCTGCGGGGCGGGGCGACGACGTCGAACACGATCGTGGTGCCCATGAAGCTGATCAGGCGCGCCTCCACCGGGCCCGCGCCCGACCGCATCGTCAGCTGACGTCGCCGGGTCCGGCACGGCGGGTCACCCGGCGGAGCCTGTGACCCGGCGGAGCCCGTCACCGTGCGCCGTTCACCGGACGTCGCTGCGCAGCCGGTGGAGCACCTCCCCGGCGTTGTGGACGACCAGGGTCTCCGGGTCCGCCTCCATCGCCGCGATGTCCACGTCCGCGGGGTCCAGGTAGTTCAGGTTGTAGGACTCCACGACGTCCCTCGGGATGGAGGTCGCGAGGGTGACGGTGACGCGGTTGCGCTCGCCCTCGACGTCGTCGAACGTCCCCATCCCCCGCAGGTGGGTGGAGTGGGCGAGCTCGCCCCACGGGTGGTCCTTGAACCTCTCCCACTGCTTCACGTAGTAGTCGCGGTTGTGGTACCCGATCGTCGCGAGCCCGGGGTGCATGACCGAGACCTCGGTGATGTGGGGCGCGTAGATGATGAGCTCGCCGCCGTCCGCGACCACGGGCTCCATCTTGTAGAAGCCCTTGGCCCCGGTCCAGATGTCGTCGTACATCGTGGGGAGGATGGAGAGCACCCGCTTGTAGGGGCGGTCGAGGTAGGTGATGTGGCTGGCAGCCGCGATGGGGGAGGCGGCGGCCCAGGCGGAGACGGTGGTGCCCACGGACACCGAGTGCAGCTCGGGGGCACCGGCCTCGGTGACGACGGCGATGCACAGCTTCTCGCTCGGGATCCGGTCCGTGGCGGCGTTGATGAGGGACCGGACGGGGGTGATGCCCAGCGTGCCGATGATCTCGAAGGAGGAGATCAGGGCGCCCACCCAGTGGGAGAGGTCGATGACGTCGTGGCCGGACAGCCCGGGGAAGAAGTACTTGTTGCCCCCGGACATCCCGACCACCTCGTGGGGGAGGACGGGGCCGACGACGAGGGCGACGTCGTTCTCCACCACGTGGCGGTTCACGAGCACGTGCATGGGCACGTCGTGGAGGCGCCCGCCGGAGTACTCGGTGACCTCCTCGGCCGGGATGACGCCGAGGTCCGCGAACGTGGACTCGTCCCACCACTCGTGGTTCAGCACCGTCCAGCCCGGGTAGGTGGCCTCGATGTTCCCCGCCTCGTAGCCGAGGAAGAACGCGAGCTGCTCCTCGGTCATCGCGGCGTGGGTGCCGAGGGCCACGAGCACCGTGACCTTCGAGGCCCGCCCCGACAGCGCCTCGTGGACGGCGGGGAGCAGCTTGCCCATGGGGACGGCGCGCGTGGCGTCGGGGACCACCACGGCCACCGACTTGCCGTCGAGGTCCATGGTCCCCAGGGAGTCCACGATGTGGGCGTGCACCTCCTCCTGGGTGAGGATCCCCTCGGGCCCCCCGATCGTCATCGAGCCGGCGGCCAGTTCTTCGAGCTGCTTCAGTGCATCGGTCATGGGAACACTGTTCACCCCCCGCCGGGTGCGGGCAAGGGCTTCGTGCAACAGGTGGCAATTCCCGCCCGGCGCCGGGGGCCCGCACCTAGTCTCGGAGCATGGCCAACGCAACGAAGCTCACCGTCCACCCAGACAGGCTGCTGCCGTCCGAGCCCGCCCTGCGGGACATCGCCCGGGAGCTCTACACCTCGGTCAAGGACCTCCCGATCATCTCCCCGCACGGCCACGTGCCGCCGCAGTGGTTCTCGGAGAATCCGAACTTCAAGAACCCCACCCACCTGCTCCTCACCCCGGACCACTACATCAACCGCATGCTGCACGCGGTGGGCGTGGACCTCGCCGACCTGGGAGTCGGCCAGGAGGACTTCTCCGACGAGCAGGCCCGCGGCGCGTTCCGGATCTTCTGCGAGAACTGGAAGGTCTACCGCGGCACCCCGATGAAGTTCTGGTTCGAGTCCGAGCTCGCCGACGTGTTCGGCATCGACCTCGTGCCCTCGGCCGAGACGGCCGACGAGATCTACGACCGCATCGACGCGGCCCTCACGACGGACGAGTTCCGCCCGCGCGAACTGTTCGACCGCTTCCGGATCGAGTTCATCGCCACCACGGACGACCCGGTGGACGACCTGGCCCACCACCAGGCCATCGCCGCGAGCGAGGAGTGGAGCCGCGCCGTCGTCCCGACCTTCCGCCCGGACAAGTACCTCGAGCCGCTGAAGCCGACGTGGAACGCCGACGTCGACCGCCTGGGCGAGGTCGCCGGCGTCGACACCACCACCTACAAGGGCTACATCGCCGCCATGGAGAACCGCCGCGCCTTCTTCAAGGCCAACGGCGCGATCTCCACCGACCACTCCCACGCCGACGCCGGAGCCGAGAAGCTCTCCGCCGTCGAGGCCGAGCGCCTGTACGCCGCCGCCCGCGCCGGGACCATCTCCGCCGCCGACGCCGTCCGGTTGCGCCGCGACTTCGTGTTCGAGCAGGCCCGCATGGCCTCCGAGGACGGCCTCGTCATGACCATCCACCCGGCCGTGGCCCGCAACCACCACGAGCCCACCTTCGAGAGGTTCGGCGCCGACGTGGGCACGGACTTCCCGATCCACGTGGAGTTCGTCAACGCGCTGAAGCCCATGCTGAACGCCTTCGGCACCAACCCGAACTTCCAGCTCGTGGTCTTCACCATGGACGAGGCGGTGTACTCCCGCGAGCTCGGCCCGATGGCGAGCTTCTACCCGAGCGTCTACGTCGGCGCCCCGTGGTGGTTCATCGACACGCCCGACGCCGTCATGCGCTACCGCCGCGCCGTCACCGAGGCCTGCGGCTTCGGCAAGACGTCCGGCATGATCGACGACACCCGGGCGCTCCTGTCCATCCCGGCCCGCCACGACATGGCCCGCCGCGTCGACTCCGCCTACCTCGCCTCCCTCGTGGGAGACCACCGCCTGACCATGGACGAGGCCCTCGACACCGCCTACGACCTCGTCGTCACCAATCCGAAGAAAGCGTTCCGAGTCCAATGAGCCCACGCCTCTCCCGCGACGGCTTCGGCCGTCCCGCCGCCCCCGTCAAGATGGTCCACCTGGGCATCGGGAACTTCACCCGCGCCCACCAGGCCTGGTACACCGAGCACGCCCCGGACGCCGCCGAGTGGGGCATCGCCGCCTTCACCGGGCGCCGCCCCGACACCGCCGAGGCGCTCGCCCCGCAGGACGGGCTCTACACCCTCATCACCCGTGAGGCCGACGGCGACCGCTTCGAGGTGATCTCCTCGCTGTCGAAGGTGCACGCCTCGACCGAGAACGACGCCTTCCTCGGCTACCTCGCGAATCCCGCGACCGCGGTCATCACCTCCACCGTCACCGAGGCGGGCTACATGCGCGCCGCGGACGGCCACCTGGACGTGGCCAACGATCGGGTGGCCGCCGACATCGAGGCGCTGAAGGCCGACCCGCGCGCCGCGTGCGCGACGACGCCGCTCAAGCTGGTCTCCGGTTTCCTCGCCCGCCGCGCCGCCGGCGTCGACGGGGGCATCACCGTGCTGCCGTGCGACAACCTGCCCGAGAACGGCAAGGCCTTCTCGACCGTCGTCATCGACGGTGCGAAGGCCGTGGACCCCTCCCTCGCCGAGTGGATGGCGGAGAACGTCGCGTGGGCCACCTGCATGGTGGACCGGATCACGCCCGCCACCACGGACGAGGAGCGGGCCGCCGTCGAGACGGGGTGCGGGTACGCGGACGCCTCGCCGGTTCCCACGGAGCCCTTCGCCGAGTGGGTGGTCTCCGGTGACTTCATCGCTGGCCGCCCGGCGTGGGAGGAGGCCGGCGTCACGATCGTCGACGACGTCACCCCCTTCGAGGAGCGCAAGCTCTGGATGCTGAACGGCTCGCACTCCCTCATGGCCTACGCCGCCACGATCCGCGGCTTCGAGACGGTGGCCGACGCCATCAACGACCCCGAGGTCCGTGGTTGGGTGAACGAGTGGTGGGACGTGGCAGGCGCCAACCTGTCGGTGCCCTCCGACGAGTACCGTGCCAAGCTCATCGACCGGTTCGAGAACCCGCGCATCCGGCACCTGCTCGCGCAGATCGCCGCTGACGGCTCCCAGAAGATCCCGGTGCGCATCCTCCCCGCGCTCCGCGCCGAGCGGGCGGCCGGCAGGCTGCCCGACGGCCCGCTGCGCGCCATCGCCGCGTGGATCCAGCACCTCCGCGGCCACGGCGCCCCCGTGAAGGACGCCCAGGCCGAGACGGTGCTCGCCCTCGTGGGTGAGGACCTGCCCGCCACCGTGGCGAACGTGCTCGCGTGGCTGGGCGCGGACCTCGCGGCGGACGCCGCCGTCGTCGCCCGCGTGACGGAACTGGCTGACGACCTGGCCTGACAGGTTCGGGCGGAGGGGCCGGCGCGGGCGCCGGCCCCTTCCGTCACCCGGGCGTCACTCGACGCCGATGTGATCCCGCACCAGCGCCACGAGCTGGCGGCAGTGGTCCTCCGCGGCAGGCCCGTCGCCAGCGGCGATCGCCCGCGCGATCCCCTCGTGGAAGGTCAGCGACCGCTCGATGCGTGCCGACGCGACGGTGCGGGTCGGGTGGGAGGCCACCGCCACCAACGCGGGCGCGAGCGCGATGAACATCTCGTTGGCCGAGGAGTGCAGCAGCGTGGTGTGGAACCGCGCGTCGGCGTCGCGGAAGGCCTGCGTGTTCGCCAGTCCACTGCGCGTCAGCTCCCAGAGCCGCCGTGACATCTCGAGGAGGGTGGAGCGGTGGTGCTCGGTGCCGTTGAGCGCACCGAGGTGGGCCGCCACCGGCTCGACGGCGATACGCAGGCCCATGAGCGAGCGCATCTGGTCCTCCCTGGTGGGGCCGGCGAGGCGCCATCCGATCACCTGGGGATCGAGGACGTGCCAGCGGGCCCGGTCGGCCACGATGAGTCCCACCCGGCGGCGCGCCTCGATCATGCCCTTGGATTCCAGGGACCGCATTGCCTCGCGCGCCACGGTTCGGGAGACCTCGAAGCGCTCCTCCAGCGAGGCGAGGCTGACCACTGATCCCGCTGGGAAGGTGCCGGCGACGATCTCCCGTCCGAGGACGTCGACGACGGCCGCGTACATGGACTTCGGCAAGAGCGGCCCTCCCTGGCGCATTCGGTTCGCCGGCGCGGCGATGAGCCGGCGTGGACAGGCAGGTGAGACCTCCCAAGCCTTCATGGTAGGCAGTGGATCTGTCGCCGTGTCGGGAACCGTGCAGAAGGGGGACACTCGATGTGACGAGCGTCACGTCCCGTGGTGGAGTTCAGGGGAGGCGTGCCAACTGGTCCATCAGGTCGTGGCCGTCCGGCCCCTCGAGGTAGGGCACGAAGAGATCGAGGTCGTCCGGCTCCGGGTCCTCGGGGTGCTGGCGCTCACCCGGCGTGCCGTGGGCGAGGACCTGCTCCACGGGGTTCAGCTCCCGGATGAGGACGGCGCGGACGTGCTCGGGATGTTCGCGGGCCATCTCGCGGTACAGCATCGGGTCGTGCTGGCCGTCGTCGCCCACGAGGAGCCACGTCAGGTGCGGGAACTCGATGGCGAGGCGCCGCAGGGCGGTGCGCTTGTGCTCCTGGCCGGAGCGGAACCAGCCGGTGTTGGTGGGGCCCCAGTCCGTCATGAGCATGGGCCCCTCGGGGTAGCCGTGCGTCTCGAGGAACGTGGTGAGGGTGGGGACCACGTTCCAGGCACCCGTGGAGAGGTAGAACACGGGCATCCCCGGGTGCCGGCGCAGGAGTTCCACATACAGTTCCGCCATCCCGGGGACCGGCTGCCGGGTGGTGGTGTGGCGCACGAACGTGTTCCACGCCGCGATGAGGGCCCGGGGCAGGTACGTCACCATCACGGTGTCGTCAATGTCCGAGATGAGCCCGACCCGCGTCTCTTTGGCGATGATCCGGACGCGCGCCTCCACGGGCTCTGCCGCGAGGGGGTCGATCGTGACGGTCTGCCACCCCGGCTCCAGGCCGTGCTTGCGGATGATGACGTCGACGTAGCCGCCCCGGTCGGTGGTGGTGTTGATCGTCGCATTGCCGGCCGTGATCCTGACGGGCAGCCCGGAGACGTGGGTGGTCATGAAGAGTCGCCACCCGCGTTGCGCCTCGGCCAGCGCGTCGTCCCGGGTGGGGTCCACCTCCTCCGCGGCAGGGTCCTCCAGGACGATCCGGGCGAGCACGCGCACGAACTTCCGCGAGCCGTAACCGGTGAAGGCCACGACTCTCGGACGCCACCCCTGCTGCCACCGCCTGTGCACCATGCGCTTGTTGATGGATGCCTCGATCCGTGCGCCGCGCGAGAGAGCCATGAACCGAATCTATCGAGCAGATGCGGGTCTCGTCAGCCGCCGAGGGCCGCGTCCACGACCTCCTTGGCCGCGGCCTGGACCTCGGCGAGGTGCTCGGCGCCCTTGAAGGACTCGGCGTAGATCTTGTAGACGTCCTCGGTGCCGGAGGGCCGCGCAGCGAACCAGGCGTTCTCGGTGGTGACCTTGAGGCCGCCGATCGGCTCGTCGTTGCCGGGGGCACGCACGAGGCGGGCGGTGATGGGCTCGCCGGCCAGGGTCTCGGCCGTGACGTCCGAGGGATCCAGCTTGCCCAGCTTCGCCTTCTGCTCCTTGGTGGCGGCGGCGTCGATACGGGCGTAGGCCGACGCGCCGTACTTCTCCACGAGCTCGCCGTGCAACTGGGAGGGCGACTTCCCGGTGACCGCGAGGATCTCCGAGGCGAGCAGGCAGAGGATCAGCCCGTCCTTGTCCGTGGACCACACTGTGCCGTCCGTGCGGAGGAACGAGGCGCCGGCGGACTCCTCGCCGCCGAAGCCGACCGAGCCGTCGAGGAGGCCGGGGACGAAGTACTTGAAGCCCACCGGGACCTCGATGAGCTTCCGGCCGAGGCCCGCGGCGACACGGTCGATGAGCGAGGACGAGACGAGGGTCTTGCCGATCGCGGCGTCGGCCGCCCAGCCCGGGCGGTGGGCGAACAGGTAGGAGATGGCCACCGCGAGGTAGTGGTTCGGGTTCATGAGGCCCGCGTCCGGGGTGACGATGCCGTGGCGGTCCGCATCGGTGTCGTTGCCGGTGGCGATGTCGTACGGGGCGTCCGCCCCCATCTTGCCGAGCAGGGAGGCCATCGCGTTGGGGGAGGAGCAGTCCATGCGGATCTTGCCGTCCCAGTCCAGCGTCATGAACCGGAAGGTGGGGTCGACGTCCGGGTTCACCACGGTGAGGTCGAGCCCGTAGCGCTCCCCGATCTCCCCCCAGTAGTCGACGGCGGCGCCGCCCATGGGGTCGGCGCCGATGCGGACGCCGGCGTCGCGGATCGCGTCGAAGTCGATGATGTTGGCGAGGTCCTCGACGTAGGCGGACAGGAAGTCGTGCTTGCCCGTGGTCTCGGCGGCCAGGGCCTGCTCGAGGGAGACGCGGGGGACCTTCTCCCACCCGGTGCGGAGGATCTCGTTGGCGCGGTTCGCGATCCACGACGTGGCGCCGGTGTCCGCGGGGCCGCCGTGCGTGGGGTTGTACTTGAAGCCGCCGTCGCGGGGCGGGTTGTGGGACGGGGTGATGATGATGCCGTCCGCGCGCCGTGGACCGGTGGGGCGGACGCCCTCGGCGGTGCCGGCACCGTTGGCGAGGAGGATCGCGTGGGAGAGGGCGGGGGTGGGGGTGAAGCGCTCCCGGGCGTCGATCCGCACCTCGACGCCGTTCGCGGCGAGGACCTCCATGGCCGACTTCCACGCCGGCTCCGACAGGACGTGGGTGTCCCGGCCGATGAAGAGCGGGCCGTCCGTTCCCTGGCTGGCGCGGTACTCCACGATGGCCTGGGTGGTGGCGACGATGTGGGCCTCGTTGAAGGCGGCGTCGAGGGAGGAGCCGCGGTGGCCCGAGGTGCCGAAGGCGACCTTCTGGGCTGGGTCGTCCACGTCCGGGACGAGGTCGTAGTAGGAGGAGACGACCTTGTCGACGTCGATGAGGTCCTCGGGTTGGGCGAGTTGTCCAGCGCGTTCGTGCATGGGCCCAATCCTGCCCGACGCCCCCGGCAAATACACTGGATTCATGGCAATTCCCAGCTACCCTGGCAACTTCTCGGCCCGCGCCCTCGACGCGTCCGATCCGGTACCCCAGGGGTTCGTCCTCCTCGACATCCGCGAGGAGAACGAGTTCGTCGCGGGGCACGCCCCCGGTGCGGTGAACCTGCCCATGACCCGGTTGCAGGGCCGGATGGACGACCTGCCTGACGGGAAGCTGATTCTCGCGTGCCGGACCGGCAGCAGGTCCGTCCAGGCGATGGACTGGCTGGCCCTGCGGGGGCAGCGGGTCTGGAACCTCCGCGACGGCATGCTCGCGTGGCGGCTCGCCGGGTTCCCGGTCGTGCGGGACGACGGCACGCCCGGCGCCATCATCTGACGCTGCGGGCCGGCGGGGGCTGCCCAGGAGAGGGCGGGCGGGTGGCAGTGCCCGCCAGTAGAGTCGGACCATGGGAAAGAAGTCACGCCGTACCGACATGCCCGCGAAGCCGAAGCGCCGGGAGGTGCCGTTCGTCGAGCGCCCGTTCGAGGGCCTGCCGGCGGAGACGGACCTCGTCGCGTTGCGGGAGATCCTCCCCTCGGCGACGGCGGAGCTCGAGCTGGACGGCACGCCCGTCCTGTTCGTGACCCTCCTCCCCGACCAGGTCCCCGCCCTGCGGCGGGAGGACGGCACGGTGGTCATCGCGTTCCAGACCCGCATGCGCTCCGGGGACGCCTCCCGCGACCTCGCGTACGCCTTCGAGAGGGCCCGCGAGCTGACCCCGGGCCAGCCCCTCTACCTCTCTGAGCTGCCGGAACCCGGCACCCGCCTGCAGGACCTCATCGCGGCGGACGCCCCGCTCGCCGTGACCGTCCACCAGGGCTTCGAGTACTGGGTGGACCCCGCCACCGAGAGGACGCCCGAGCTCGAGGAGGCGCTGGAGTCCGCGGCGGGGAACGCGATTCCCATGGAGGGCGTGAACGGCGTCACCTCCGCCTACTGGACCCGCATGGGCAAGGAGTTCCTCCGGTGGGTGCGCCCCGAGTCCGAGTACGAGCTCCTCGACGCGCTCGCCCGCCTGCAGGCCCGCCGCGAGACCGACCTGGAGGAGGGCGCCCGCCTCATCGGCGCCTTCCGGGCCTGCGGGGTGCTGGTCCCCGTGTGGGAACTGAACCCGGGCACCGAGGCGGACGAGCTCACCGAACCGTGCCGTCGCTTCGAGGACAGGCTGCAGGCCGCCCTCGCGGAGACCGGCACCCTCACCGCTGACGAGCGCCGCGCCCGTGCGGGCCTCATCTCCCGGCAGGTGAACCTCCGCTGACGGCGGCGGCCCCATGTCGACGGTCGCAACGACGGCCACGCCACCGCACGGACGGGTGTCGCGGAGCCGGGCGACGTGGCACACCCGCACCATGAGCAGGCAAAGGATAGGCTTGAGGTGTGAGTGAGGCAACAAGAGTCGCAGTGGTGATTCCGGCCAAGGACGAAGCTGACACGATCGCGGCCACGGTGCGAGCCTGCCGCGCGATCCCGCGGGTCAACCTGGTGCTGGTCGTCGACGACGGCTCGGAGGACGACACGCAGCACGTCGCCCGGGCCGCGGGCGCCGTCGTCGTGCGTCACTCCGTGAACAGGGGCAAGGCGTCCGCGATGGAGACCGGCGGCTCGGTGGTGGCCATGCGGGACATCGAGGGCCGCGAGCCACGGCTCCTCCTCTTCATCGACGCCGACCTCGGCGAGACCGCCACCGCCTGCGGCGCCCTGGTGGAGCCCGTGGCCTCGGGCCGGGTGGATCTCGCGATCGCCGCCCTGCCCAGGCAGGAGGGCGCCGGCGGGCACGGGTTCGTCACCGGCCTCGCGCGCTCGGCCATCCAGAAGGCCACCGGCTGGGCACCCACCCAGCCGCTCAGCGGGCAGCGCTGCATCACCCGCGAGGCGTTCAACGCCGCACTGCCGCTCTCGCGTGGCTGGGGGGTGGAGACCGGAATGACCATCGACGTGCTCACCGCGGGGTTCACCGTGCAGGAGATCCCCGTGAACCTGCGGCACCGCGCCACCGCCAACGACTTCGCCGGCCAGGTGCACCGTGCCGGCCAGTACCGTGACGTGCTCTACGCCGTCACCACGCGGCGCGTCCGCGGCGTGCGCGTGCCCCGCGAGGTGATCACCCGGGCTGCGGTACAGCAGCGGGTCGGCGAGCCGTACGGCGTCAGCTACGACTGACCCCGGCTCGGGACCGGCCCGGTGACCGCTTCGCCGGCGGGGACGTCCGCGACCCGGATCCGCAGCAGCCACCGGGCCACCACGGCGATCAGCAGCGGCACCGCCAGTGACATGCCGATGGCCGGGACGACGACGCCCGAGTCGTTGAGCGCGTAGCCGATCACCCACGCCGTGGCCAGTGCCGTCACGCCGGGCTTGAGCATGACGGCATCCTGCGTGAGCCGCCCCACCGTGTCGCGGGGGCTGAGCCAGTCGTACCCGGCGAGCGCGCGCCTGCGGGTGATCCGCTCGTCCTCGCCGCCCCCGCGACCGAGCGGGCGGGCCACCACGAACACGAGCACCACCACGCCGGCGAGCATCAGGAGAGTGAGGGTGGAGCCGAAGAGGTTGGTGAGGTTCTGCCCCGCCTTGCGGGCGATCACGTTGGCGAGGCCGCCGTCGAGGACGGTCTGGATGAAGTTGCCGAGGTGGCTGCGCTGGTCCGCCGGCCGCAACCAGTCGAGGACCGAGAAGCTCACCGCCAACAGGGCGGACACGCCGAGCACCAGCACCACCCGCCGCCAGGTGAGCCGCACGGACAGCGTGAGCAGCACGAGGATCGTGAAGGCCGGGATGAGCGCCGGTGGCCCACCGAAGTCCGCCCCGATGGAGGGATGTCCGTCGAGGATCGTGGTCGCGATGCCGAGCACGGCGATCAGGCCGCCCGCCAGCCAGCGCCGTCCCCGCCGCACCAACGGCTCGGCCACGCACATCGCCACCAGCAGGCTCGAGGAGGCCAGCAGCGCGAAGGAGGAGTTGTTGAAGCCGTAGAACCGGCCCCCGACCTGCGGCTGCACGCCCATGAGTGCGGACACCTGGAGGGTCGCCCCGGTCAGGGCGTCCACCACGAGCACCACGTACGTCAGCCCTGCCACCACGGCGAGGGGTGCCAGCAGGTGGCGCCGCCAGGGCCCCGCGAGCGCCACGACCGCGATCGCCAGGGCGATCGCGAGCAGCGCGCCCCACAGTGCCAACCCGGCGTTGGCGGCCCGCCACCAGGGCAGCAGGTTCGCCAGGTAGCTCGCGAGCGGGATCGCGGCGACGTACACGCCGGTGTTCCGCAGGGCCCGCAGGAGGGAGGCCGTCCCCGCCGGTCGCAGGAGCGCCCGCCCCAGCGGCGCCAGCCGGCGCGCCCCCGCCTGCATCCGGCCGAGGAACGTCCGGTTCAGCCCGAGCGCCGCCGCCCCGTAGATCAGCAGGTTGATCGCCACGAGGAAGGAGAAGAACCCCGGGACCAGTGGGCGGATCGCCAGCGAGTGGTCCGAGATGTCGACGAGCCGGAACAGGTGGTCCTCCGGCGCCGCTCCCGTGCGGGTCATCGGCGCACCGGGGATGCCGTCGAGGGGTTCGCCCAGCACCAGGTGGGCGAGGGTCGGGGTGACGTCCGTGGCCTGCACCATGCCGTACTGCCGGGTCGAGGCAGATCCCAGCACGCCCGGGTCCTCGCCGAGCTCGGCCGCCTCGACCACCGCGGCGACCTGCATGCGCGGCACCGTCCCCGAGTCGGAGAGCGAGGCGACCACGACGACGGCGTCGGGCGCCACCTCGGCGACGGTGTCGAGGACGGCTCCGAGCCGGGCGTCGATCGCGGCCACCTGCTCCGCACGCGTGGGCTCGCGCAGCAGCCAGTCGTCGGTCCCGGGGAGGTCGGGCGTGGGGTCCGCGGCGTCGTCGACGTCATCCTGGAGGTCCCCCTCGTCGACGTACACGAACGGGCGCCCGCGGTCGCGGACGCCTCCCACGTCGACGACGGTCAGGTCGTGGGCGGGGACGGCCTCGGCCACCTGGGTGGCGAGCGTCGAGGGGGCACGCGCCGTGGCGTAGCGGTCGCCGACCGGGACGCCGTCGGCCCCGGCCAGCGCGATCGCCGCTCCGGGCCCGAGCGCGGCCGTGGTGGCACCGGCCGCCCCCAACGCGACGCCGAGCAGCCCGGGCACGGCATCATACGGGCCGTCCTCCGCGGCCTGGAGGAAGTCGGACCAGCCGGGGACGACGCCGTCGGCGCCCGGTGAGAGGAGCGCACGGCAGGTGCCGTAGCGCTCCATGGGGAGATCGGCGGCGCGGCGGCCGGCGGACACGGCCAACCAGCCGTCCACGGGGCAGGACGTCGAGCGGACCGACCGGGAGATGAGATTGCCGGTGACGCCGTGCTCCACGAGGGAGAAGAGGTGGGGGGTGGCGGCGAGGGAGGCGTCGTCCCATCGGACGCCCGTCATGCCGACGAACACCACGGGCCGGCCCGGGTCCGGGGTGGCGCGGGGGGTGGGGGACGGCGCCGTCAGGAGGGCCGGCGCGGCTGGGGCGGCGGCGGGCTGGGCAGGCCCGGCGGCGGCCGCCACGAGGGGGAACGACCCGAGGGGGAGCGCGACGAGGGTGAGGACGAGCAGGAGGACCGCCACGAGCGCGGGTCGCGGGCCGGTGGGGCGGGCCGGGAGAGTCCTCACCCCCCAGAGCCTACTGGTGACCCCCGACCGGATCGTGGGTGGCGGGCAGCCCGGCGTTCGGCATGCGGAGGGCTGCGCGAGTGGTGGTCATCACACGTGTACTCTTGTCCCACTATGCGGTTCGCCTACCTCGGCCCTGAGGGCACCTTCACCGAAGAAGCGATGGTGCGGTACGCCCCCGATGCCGAGGGAGTGCCGTGCGTCGACGTGCCCACGGTCCTGGATGCGGTCCGCATGGGCGAGGCCGACTTCGCGGTGGTCCCCATCGAGAACTCGGTGGAGGGCGGCGTGAACGCCACCCTCGACGCCCTCGCCCAGGGCTCCCCCCTGATGATCGTGGGGGAGGTGCTGGTCCCGATCACGTTCACCCTGGTGGCGCGCCCGGGAACCACCCTGGCGGACGTGCGGACGGTGGGCACCCACCCGCACGGATGGGCGCAGTGCCGGCGCTGGATGCGGGACAACCTCCCGGATGCGGTACACGTTCCCACCACCTCGACCGCAGCGGGTGCCGCGGAGATCGCCAGCGGGGAGGCGCAGTACGATGCTGCACTGTGCTCCCGCATCTCCGCGGAGCGGTACGACGTGGAGGTCCTCGCGGACGGGATCGCGGACAACTGGCACGCGATCACCCGGTTCGTGGTGGTCTCCACCCCGAAGAAGCTCCCCCCGGCCACGGGCTCGGACAAGACCACCCTGATGGTCCACCTCGCCCACAACGAGGCGGGCGGCCTGCTCGACATGCTGGAGCAGTTCGCCGTGCGGGGAGTGAACCTGTCCAGGATCGAATCAAGGCCCATCGGCGACTCGCTGGGCCGCTACGGCTTCTCCATCGACGCGGAGGGCCACGTGACGGAGGAACGAATGCAGGCAGTGCTGATCGGGCTGCACCGGGTCTGCCCCCTGGTGCGCTTCATGGGGTCCTACCCCTCCGCCGAGGGCCGCCAGACACGGCTGCGTCCGGGCACCTCCGACGCCGACTTCATCGCAGCACGCACCTGGGTGCGCTCGCTGCTCGACTCATGAACGGCGACGCCCGCGGGCGCATCCTCGCGGAGGCGCGCGCCGCGTTCGCGGCCAGCGGGTATGACGGCGCTCCCCTGCGCTCCATCACGAAGGCGGCTGGCGTGGACGTCGCGCTCGTCGCCTACTACTTCGGCAACAAGGAGGGGCTGTTCCGGGAGGTCGTCGCGAACGCGTGCGCCCGCGGCTCGGAGATCGCCGAGGCGATCGAGGAGAACCGGCACACCGCCGGAGCCGAGGTGACCCGCGTGTTCGGCGAGATCCTCGCCCACGAGCAGTGCCGCCAGGTGGTGGAGGCGGTGTTCCGCACGGTGCTCTCCCCGAACCACGACGAGGATGCCATGCACGTCCAGGTCGTGGAGCAGCTGCGGGTCTCCCTCGGCCGCGCCCTTGGTGGTGCGCAGACCCACCCCGGCGACCACGTCTTCGCGGCGCTGTTCACCGGCATGTTCGTGATGCGCTACCTGCTGCCGATCGAGCCGCTCGCCTCCGCCGACCAGGAGAGGCTCGAGCGCGTCCTCGCCGTCCAGTCGCAGGAGATCCTCGACGCCGTCGACGACCGGGGTGACCACGGCGGGTGGGGTGAGTTCGACGCGAGCCGCTTGGCCGCCGTTGTCGAGACGGAGGACACCGAGGGGGCCGCCGCCACGGACGACGTGACCACCAAGGACCGCATCCTCGACGCCGCGCGTCGGTCGTTCGCCCGGCTCGGCTACCACGGCACCGCCCTGCGCGACCTCGCGAACGAGGTTGGCTGCAACGTGGCCCTCATCCCGTACCACTTCGGCAGCAAGCGCGGCCTCTTCGAGGCCGTGGTGGGGCAGGGCCTGCAGGGCACGCGGGACATCCGCGAGGCCCTGGACACGCGTGACCCGATGGACCCGGAGTCCAACGCCGAGGCCGCTCGACGTACCGCCCGGATCATCGTGGACATGTTCACGAAGGAACCGGCCGCCACCGCCCTGCGTGCCGTCCTGCTGAGCGCCGCCTCCCCACGGGACGAGCACCGCCAGATGCACGGCGACCTCATGCGGATGGTGCACGCCGCCTACCTCGAGGCGATCGGGTCCGGGCCGTTCCTCGCGGCCGGCATTCCCCTCGGCGAGGGGCTCACCTCCGAGGAGGAGGCCGAGGCCGAGTTGGCGTTCCTGCTGTTCGGGACGATGCCGGTGGGCGTCTTCGTGCTCCGGGACCTGATCGGGCTGGAGCCGCTGGCGAGCGTGCCGGTCGACGCCTTCGTCGAGCTGCTGGCCCCTCGGCTCGAGTGGCTGCTGAACGGCGGGCTCGTGCTCGCCCTGCGGCGTGCGGGCGGCAGCCAGGACTGACGCGCCGCCACCTGCGCGTGACGACCCGCGCGTGACGGAGGTGAGGCGCGCCGTCGTCGCCCGCCGTCATCCCGACGTCAGGCGGTCCTGACCACGAGCCCCCCGGGCTGCACCCGGAAGAACACCGACGTGGCGAGCCCCACCAGGTCCCCGTCCGCCTGGACGGCCTCGGGTTGGGCCGTGTGGATTGCCATCGTGCGGCCCCGGCGGTACTCGATGCGGGACGACACGTCGCCCTCGTTGCGGATGCCCACGCCCTGCAGCACTATCTTGCCGCCGAAGGACGCCCACCCGATCATGCCGCCACGGGTGTCCACGGCCATGAGGTCGAGCCAGCCGTCGTCGAGCTTGGCGTTCGGGAGGAGCGTGACACCCACCGGGAGCTTCCCGCAGTTGGCCACCATGATCGTGCGGGCCTTCATGTGCTCGTCCTGGAGGGCGTCCCCGATGCGCAGGCGGAAGTCCACGCGCCTGCCCAGCATCGGCTTCAATGCCGCCACGATGTAGGCCAGCCAGCCGATCCGCGACTTCAGGTCCTCGTCCGTTCCGGCCACCATGTTGGCGTCCAGCCCCACCCCGGCGATCACGAGGAAGATGTGCTCCTCCTCCGGTGGGGACTGCCGGATCCCGTGCCGGGCGATGTCCTCCGCGGACTGCACGACCACGGCCGCCCCCGACTCGAGCGCGATCCGCTCCTCCTCGTCCGTGAGCAGCTCGGTGCGCACCCAGCCGACGTCGATGGCCCTGTCCTTGCCGGTGAGGGCCGTCTTGACCATCTCGCGCGGGTCGCTGATGGAGAGCTCCAGGTTGCGCGCCAGCAGGTTGCCCGTCCC
>DBPQ01000033.1:18299-18739 GCA_002304945.1 Actinomycetales bacterium UBA1416
CTCGCGCCCGCCTCGAGCGCATGCCGCGCCTGCCCGGCCCCCGGATCCTCCATCGTGGTCTCCAGGAAGATGGGCTCCGGGAGGCCCACCTCGCGCGCCGTCTGGGCGATCAGACGCTTGAGGTCCACCCAGTCCACGTTCTTCGACGGGTTGAGGACCACCACGGGCGGGCCGACGGGGGACGGCTCGGGGGCGTCGTCGTCGTGCCGGTGGGCGGGGGAGGCGGGGGAGGAGAGCATCGTCGGGGTGCGCGAGGCGCGGGCGAGCGCGACGCTGGCGAGAGTGAGCGCCACGATCGCCACCAGCAGTGCGAGGAGGACGAGGACGGTCAGGGCGGTGGGGCTCACCTGTTCGAATCTACTCCCCGGACCGGCCGGGCACGTGGGCCATCCGCCCGGGGGGTGCGCGCTCCCGGCCACCGCGTGCCCGCCCGGCCACCG
>DBPQ01000109.1 GCA_002304945.1 Actinomycetales bacterium UBA1416
CCTCACCTGACGCGGCCGGCTACAGCGTCGCGACCAGCAATCAGCTCGAACCGCAGCGCCTGGTCCACCTGCTCCGGTGTCAGCGAGTAGAGTTCAGCGATTTCCTCGCGCGTCGCCCCAGCCCGGTAGTCCTCCGCGAGCGCATCGGTTCGAACGTTGCGAACAGCGGGCTGTCCGAACGCCCGGCGCGGGTCCATGATGACTTGAGGTGTGCGGAGCTCTGGCCGCAGCCGTTCTGCGATGTCGCCCTCGTAGTCGATGGTGCTTCGGAACTTCTCCGTGGTCTCGGTCAACACGAGCTGCCCATTACGCACGACGACGAGACGCAGTTCACGCCCGAGGCCCACCTCGTCCTGCACAAGCCGAACGAGTTCGCGGCCCTCCACCTCGAGGAAGGGGCGAGCACGGGCCAGTGGGTACGGCCCGAATTCCGAGCGGAGTCTCTCGACAGCAGGCCGCAGACGTTGCACCGGGACGTTCCGCTTGCGGAACTCGGAGAGCAGACGAGCTTCCACCATCTCACCCCACGTAACAACGTCTGCACCCGTGGGCTCGGGGCGCAGCACGGGATCGTAGAAGCGCCCCGCGCGGGTGTAACCCTCAAGCCAGCGCCGTGCGGTTCCTCCGTGCAGCCCAACGAGGCGATCCACGTCCGAGTACGAGTAGATCGAACGGTCCAGCAGCGAGACAGCCATGGAGACATGGTCGCAGGAAGCGGCCACACCTGCCGCACCGCTGTGGAAATTGTCGCTCCACGGCACACGACGGATCACCGGCCCCGGCGGTGGTTACAGCTCCTCGAAGAAGTCCTCGTCCAGTTTGAACAGCGTCACGGTGGCCTCGGGCTGCACCGCGACGCCGTAGTCCACCATCAGCTCCGCGAGCCGGGCGCCGTCGATCAGCTCGATGCGGGCGTTGACCCGCTCCGCCTCCAAGACGGCCCCCGACGTGAATGACGACGTCGTGATGAACACCCCTCGGTCGCCCTGCGCCCCCATCAGGGCGCCCACGAACCCCTGGATCGTGGGCCGCCCCACGCTCTCCCCGAGGGCGTACTTCTTCGCCTGCACGTAGATCCGGTCCAACCCGAGAGGGTCCTGGGAGATGATCCCGTCGATGCCGCCGTCCCCGGGCTTCCCGGAGTGCTCAATCATCCCGGTGCGCCCGTACCCCATCGCCTTCAGCAGCCGGATCACCAGTCGCTCGAAGTCGCGTGGCGTCAGCGCAATGGCCCGCACCAGCAGCTCACCCTCCACCGCCGCCCGGTTCTCCAGCCGGGCCTGCTCGATCAACTCCTGCGGCGAGATCTCCGACGCCGCCTGCTCCACGACGACGGCGCCGCCTTGCTCGGGTGTCGGCTCCTGCTGGCCCCGGCCCCGCAGCCGGTGGTGCCGGGCCCGGAACTCCCGGAAGGCCTCGAACTTCATCAGCACCTGGTTGTCCACACGGTCCGGGTGATCCACCAGCAGTTCCTTGCCCGCCTGGGAGATCCGCAACCGCGCCCGCGATGGCCGCTCAACGGCGCCAGCGGCCACGAGGTAGCTGATCGCCCACCCCACCCGGTTGTCCACCGTGAGCTGGTTGCCGCTGGGAAGAACCTCCGCATTCTCCTGCTCCGTGAGATCAAGGGAAGCAATCACCGCCTCCTTCGTCTCCCGTGTCGAGCGCATCACCCCATCCGCCAGGGCCACCAGCACCGGCCGCATCAACGACTGATAATCCGGAATCCCCACCTACGCCACCCCCTCCTCGGGTTCATACCCCGACGTCAGCTCACCCGCGAACGCCGCCGCGAGCAAAGACCGACGCAGCGCGCTCTGCCGCCGCGTGAGTGCGGAGATCGCTGAGGTCACTCGTTCGAGGTCAGCCAAGTCCTCCCTCGCTTTCTCGACGAGATGCCGCTGCTCGGTCAGCGACGGGATCGGAAACTCGATCTTCTTGAGCCGTGACGCCGAGAGATGACCGATATTGGTTGTGATGCGGGATTCGCGCCTGAACCTTCCCGCATGCATGTGTCGACGGAAGACCAGCAGGGCCCACTCTGGCAGGACGTCCGGCCGTGCACGGAATCGCAGGAGGGTGTTGGTGAAGGCCACCTCCGGTGGATCGCCACGGTACAGCGCGGGCCGTCCGAGAAGTTCGGGACTCTGACCCTCGTTGAGGAGCACGTCGCCTGGGACCAGCCGATACTGCTGAAAAGCAGACTCAGGCCAGTGCATCTCCATCAGGTCTGTGGTGTCGATGCGGTCCTCGAAGACGTTCGCGACCCGGAGATACGGCCGCATGTTCGAGCCGCGATGCCAGTCGGGATGCCTCTGGCGACCGAGCTGTATCTGTCCCGCCTCACCTGTGGTCACGACCTGCCAACCGGCAGGGTACTCACCCAGCTCCGGCACAGCAGACAACAGGATGGCCTTGGCCTGCGTATGAGCCCTGCGGCGGGCGGCGTCGAGGTAGGCGGCGGCGGCGTCGAGGCGGGAGAGGTGGTCGTCGAGGATGGCGACGATGCGCTGCTGTTCCTCCAGCGGCGGCACCGGGACGTCGATGGCGCTCAGCTTCGACCCGTTGATGTTCGGTATGGCGATGCCATTCGTGACACTTGATATCTGTCGCCAGTACTGAGGTGAGGTCAGGTAGTGAGCGAGGAACTCAGGAGAGACCTGCGGGCCTGGGCGCAGCCGCATGAGGTAGGAGGCGAATATCGCCTCAGGTGGGTCGTGAATCAACGCGCTCACCCCGACGCTCCCCGCCCTGCTCACAACGATGTCACCGTGGGAGAGGAGGTACCGAGAGAGGTCCGGGGGGTCCTTCGTTGCCCGAGGGATGTGGCCCCACCGGATGCTGCCACGAGTGATGTCTGTTGTCCGTAGGAGTGGCGTGCCGCCTGCATCAGCGCGGGCAGATGAAGTCCATCCATATTGTGGTCGCCCAGCGATCTCAACCAAGGGAAGGTTCCGCCAGCCTTGCGGGAGCTGGTTCACGCGGTGAGCTCCTCGTTCAGGGTGTCGACGATGTGGGTGGCGCGGGTGTCTCCGAGATCGCGGAGGATGCCGTCGATGCCGCCGCGTTCGGTGAAGGGGGCTTGGTCGAGGTCTTCGGGGGTGATGCCCGCAGAGTTGGCGATGACGTTGACCATCCTGTCGAGCCACCACCTTTCCTTGTCGGTGAACACGGCTCCGGCTTGTTCCTGCTGCAGCAGCCACCCGGCGTACCGTTCGCGCACGCGCTCGGCGTAGGGGACGAGTTCGTCGTCGGCCTTGACGGTATACCGCAGCAGTGACACCAGGTCGGTGAGGGTGTGCCGGTCGGAGTGATGGACCTTGGGGCCATCCAGGACTTCGTAGGCCTGCCAGATGATGTCCGGGGTCCAGTTGTACGGCGGGCGTTGGATCCGCTCCGCCAGTTCCCGGATCTCCGCGAAGGACACCCGCCTGCCCTTCGCCTCCGTCAGCAGCTGGATCGCGGTGATCTCGTCCCGGTGCTCCAGCAGGTACGCCGTCCAGGACTCCACCACGGACTTCGCCCGCCCCACATCCACCACGCCATGGGCGTCCAGGAGGACGTCAGCGGAGACCTCGTCGATCACCCGGTCGTGGGTCGCCCGCAGTTCGAGGATGCGGTTGCGGAGCCCGGGGTTCGCGGCCAAGGGGCGCACGGCGTCGTCGAGCAGGACCTGAACGGCGACGGCAGGGTCCTCGGCGCCCTCCACGGCCTTTGCCTGGGTGTCGGGGTCGACGGCGTCCACCAGTCCCCGCACCACCTCGCGGACCGGGGTCCCGGCCACGGCGTCCAGCTCGGAGCGTTCGGTGTCGGTGAGGTCCAGCTCCAGCTTCGCCAACCGGGACGCCAGGGTGGCAGTCTCCGCCTCAGTGAGGGACAGGGTGGCGGCCTTGTCCAGCAACTGCTTCAGGGACACGCCCTTGTCCCGGTTCAGGGGCGGGTCCACGAAGTCGTGCTCCGTGACCCCCACCGCGTCCACCAGCACGAACCTCGTCTTCGCGGCCGCGTCCGGGGTGACGGCCTGGAAGTCCGCCCCCGGAATGGTCCGCGCCCCCCGGCCCTTCATCTGCTCGAAGTACTGCGCACTGCGGACGTCCCGCATGAAGAACACGCACTCCAACGGTTTGACGTCGGTGCCGGTGGCGATCATGTCCACCGTCACCGCGATCCGCAGACTCGGTGAGGTGCGGAAGGCCTGCAACTGGGCCTTCGGGTCGCGGGCGTTGTAGGTGATCTTCGCGGCGAAGTCGTTGCCCTTGCCGAACACCTCCCTGACCGTGGTGACGATCTCCTCCGCGTGCGCGTCGTCCTTGGCGAAGATCAACGTCTTCGGGACCGTGGACCGGCCGGGGAAGATCTCGGTGAACAACCTGTCCCGGAAGGTCTCCAACACGAGGCGGATCTGGGACCGTGCGGTGACCGCGCGGTCCAGTTGGGTGTTGGCGTACTCCAGGTCCTCGTCCAGTGCCTCCAGGCGCTGGACCCGGGTGCGGCGGTCCACCTTCGGCACGATGGTGCCAGCGTCGATGGTGGAACCCTGCTGGGAGATCTCCGTCTTGATGCGGTACAGGTCGAAGTCCACGTTCACCCCGTCCGCCACCGACTGCGGGTAGGTGTACTCCGAGACCAGGTTCTGGCGGAAGAACGCGAACGTCTGCTTCCCCGGGGTGGCCGTCAGCCCGACGACGTGGGCGTCGAAGTACTCCAGCACGCCCCGCCACACCCCGTAGATCGACCGGTGCGCCTCATCCACGATCACCAGGTCGAAGGCCTCCGGGGGCAGGGTCGGGTTGTAGGCCACGGTCACCGGCTCGTCGGGGACGTACCCGTCCAGGCCGGGGTCGTCCTCGGCGGTGACCTCCTCGTTCTTCAGCACCTTGAAGACCCGTTGGATCGTGGAGATCACCACGTTCGAGGAACCCAGCATGCCCGCGCTGGTGAGCTTGTCGGCGTTGTAGATCTCGGAGAACCGGCGCCCGTCATCCGGGGTGCGGTAGTTCTGGAACTCCGCCAGCGTCTGGTCCGCGAGGTTGTTCCGGTCCACCAGGAACAGCACCCGGGAGAACCCGCCGTGGCGGAGTAGCCGGTACGCCAACGTCACCGCCGTGAAGGTCTTGCCCGCCCCGGTCGCCATCTGCACCAGCGACCTGTCGAAGCGCTGCTCCGCCAACGAGCGCTCCACGTTGGTGATCGCACGGATCTGGGCGGGGCGCAGGTGCGTGGTGTCCAGCGGGGGCAGGGCACGGACCTTGGCGCGCCAGGTGGGACGGTCCGGATCGGCGGCGCCATCGCGGAGCAGCTTCGCCAACGTGGCCGGCTGGGGGAACGCGAAGATCGCCCGCGCCCTCGGGTCCGGGTCCAGGCCATTGGTGAAGTGGGTCTCGGAGCCGGAGGCCTCGAACACGAACGGCAGGCGACCGTCGTGGGTGACGGCACGCAGGCGTTGCTCGGGCGGCAGGCCGGTGGCGTACATCGCGGACTGCCACTCCACCCCCGACAACGGGGTGCCCTGGGGCTTCGCCTCGATCACCCCCACCACCCGCTGGTCCACGAACAACAGGTAATCCGCCCGCCCATGACTCGGCGCGAGGGTGAACTCCCGCACCGCCACCCCCACACCGGCGAACAGGTTCAGATCCTTCCGGTCCTGCACCACCCACCCCGCCGCCGCGAGCTGGGCGTCGATCAGAACCCGGGCACGCGCCTCCGCAGGAAGACGCGGATCAACAGGATCGTGGGAGGTCATGATGACTCCCATCATGCCCGACCTCATGATCCACGAGCGTGAACTCACCCGCGCACCGTCTGGTGGGGAGAGGTCACGCGGGTGAGACTCGCCCCACCAGCCGCATTCTCACGCTGCGGCGTGGAAGAGGGCGGCGACGCAGGCGTCGAGGGTGAATCCCTCTCCGCCGTGGGGTGGGAAGATCCGGGCGTCGGTGATGAGTGTCCAGGCGAGTTCCCCCTGGGTGGGCGGATCGAGCTCACACACCACTGTCCCGTTCCGGTGGCGAAAGACCCATCGGCCCGCCTCCCGGGTGATGCCCATCCCGCCCTCATGCACGGCGGTGTGGTGGCGGCGGCACAGGTTCAGCAGGTTTCCCAGGTCCGTGGCACCCCCGGCCCACCACGGCACCGCGTGGTGGGCGTCCAGGTGGCGGGACTGCTCACACCCGGGGAACTGGCAGGTCACCCCGTCCCGGATCCGCAACGCCCGCCGCTGGGCCCGCGACGCGAGCCGCCGCGCCCGGCCGAACGCCAACACCTCCCCGTCGGCGCCGAGGACCGCGGGCAGCACCTTCCCGTCGCACGCCAACCGCTGCGCCGTGGCCGGCTCGATCGGACCCAGTCCCTCGATGTGACACGTTCCCGCGGGAACGTCCGCCGCGTCGAGTCCCGCGAGGACCTCGGCACGGACCTGCACCACCACCAGATGGTGGTCATCCTCCGCGGCCGGGGCCGGCGTGGCGTCCAGGTAGTGCTGGGACACCGCGACCATCGCCTCGGCACGGCACGGGAGCTGCCCTTCCTCGGCCACCACCTCCGCCCGGGCGGCCTTCTCAAGGGCCGCGATCACCAGTGCGGCCTCCTCGGTGGGCAGCGTCACCGACACCCGGGTCATCCCCGCACCGGCCTCCCTGACCGTGAAGGCCCGCGCCACCTCCGCCTCCACCCGGGTGCCCTCAACACCCCGGAAGGCCCGTACGGTGCGCGCCAACTGTTAGGCCGTCATCTCAAGGGCCAGCTCGCACAACTCGTCCTCGTCCACCCGGCCCGCCAGACGGGTCACCTCCCGGACCTTGGAGAACGACAACCGGCCCTCCCGCATCAACTGGCCGACCCGCGGCATCCCCCGCAATGCGCGAGCAACCCGGACATGCTCCCGGGCCGTGCCGGGCGCCATCGAACAGTAGTAGGACACCCAGTGCGCCACCGACGCGAAGTCCGGGAACCACCCCAACCCTCCCCCCGCGTCGAACTCCCCCACCAGCACGAGGAACTCGTGATCCACCTGCGCCGCCGTCGCCGCCGCCCCCTGCAACCGCACCCGCAGCTCCTCCGCCCGCTCCAGCGTCAGGTCCTCAACGGGTCCGACGGCGCCACGATCCGTGTCCTCGGGACCGTCGCCGTTGCCGTGACCATTCCCAGCCACCCAACTCCCGAGATCCGCCCACAGCTCCTTGGGATTCACCAACATCACAGCCCCCTGCCCTTCTCCAGCACTGTCACCAGCCAACCAGGGACCACTGACAGCACCCGAGGCGATTGCCGGCCCGGTCAGCGCGCCCCGCCGCTCGACTCAGCCGCCCCGGTGGTGCACGCTTGGCGCATGGGCAAGGACCTGGCGAGCCGTTCGTTCACCCGTGAGGACAGGCAGCGGTACCGGGACAAGGTGCACCGGTGTCTCGACGTGCTCGCCGAGATGCTGCACCGCGAGCTGTTCGAGTTCGATCTCCCCCTCACCGGGATGGAGGTGGAGCTGAACCTCGTGGATGGCGAGGGCCAACCCGCGATGCGCAACGCAGAGGTGCTCGCCCGGATCGACAACCCCGCGTTCGTGCAGGAGCTCGGCCGCTTCAACCTCGAGATCAACATCCCGCCGCAGACCCTCATGGGGGACGGCGCCGCCCGGTACGAGCGGCAGGTGCGCGAACAGCTGAACACGGCGGAGGAGAAGGCCCAGGCCGAGGGCGACGGCATGGTGATGATCGGGATCCTGCCCACCCTGCGGCCCGAGCACCTCACCCACGAGGCCATCAGCGCCAACCCGCGCTACGCCCTTCTGGACGAGCAGATGCTGCTCGCCCGCGGCGAGGACCTCCACATCGACATCCGGGGCGCCACCGAGGGGCTCGAGACCCACGCAGACTCGATCGCCCCGGAGGCGGCGTGCACCTCCGTGCAGTTCCACCTCCAGGTCAGCCCCGAGAACTTCGCGGCCTCGTGGAATGCCGCCCAGTGCCTGGCGGGCCCGCAGCTGGCCCTCGGCGCGAACTCGCCGTGGTTCCTCGGCCATGAGCTGTGGCGTGAGACGCGCATCGCCCTGTTCACGCAGGCCACCGACACCCGCCCGGTCGAGATGAAGGCGCAGGGGGTCCGCCCGCGGGTGTGGTTCGGCGAGCGGTGGATCACGTCCGTCTTCGACCTCTTCGAGGAGAACCTGCGCTACTTCCCCGCCCTGCTCCCGGTGGTGGAGGACGAGGACCCGGCTGCGGAGCTGGCGGCCGGACGGACGCCGTCGCTGGCGGAGCTGCGGCTCCACAACGGCACGGTGTGGCGCTGGAACCGGCCGGTGTACGACGTCGTCCGCGGCCGGCCGCACCTGCGCATCGAGAACCGCGTGCTGCCCTCGGGGCCGACCGTCGTGGATGTGCTGGCCAACGGCGCGTTCTACTTCGGGGCGCTCCGGGCACTCGCCCTGGAGGACCGCCCCGTGTGGTCGAGGATGTCGTTCGGGGCGGCGGAGGACAACTTCACCCACGCCGCCCAGCGCGGCATCGACGCCGCCACCTACTGGCCGGGCCTCGGCGAGGTCCCGGCCACCGAACTGGTGCTCCGCCGCCTCCTCCCCCTCGCCGACGAGGGCCTCAAGGACTGGGGCGTGGACGACGACATCCGTGCCCGCCTCCTCGGCGTGATCGAGGGCCGGTGCACCACCGGACAGAACGGGGCCAAGTGGCAGGTGGACGCCGTCCACACGCTCGAGGCCCGCGGCATCGACCGGTGGGAGGCGCTGCGCCGCATGACGCTCGAGTACGTGGAACGCGCCCACTCGAACGAGCCCGTCCACACGTGGGAGCCCCTCTGACCGTCCGGCGAAGGTCCCAATCGCGCTGATCGCGCCGGTGATAGCCTCCGGGCAGATCAGCCGGACGAGGGGTGACGCGATGGTGCGCAGATGGGTCGTGGGGGTGCTGCTGGCAGTGCTCGGCGCCCTCCTGCTCGCCTCACCTTCCGCCGCGGCGCCCGACGACGGAGACGGCCCCACCATCTACTTCTTCTGGGGCGAGGGCTGCCCCCACTGCGCGGCCGCCAAGCCCTTCCTGGCCGGGCTGCAGGAGCAGTACCCGAGCCTCGTGGTGCAGGACTACGAGGTGTACAACAACCTCGAGAACCGGGACCTCTTCCTCGCGATGGCCGACCAGTGGGGCTTCGAGGTGACCGGCGTGCCCACCTTCTTCCTGGGCGAGCAGCAGTGGGTGGGGTTCGCGGAGGAGCCCATCGGTCGCGAACTCGACCAGGCCGTCGCGGCCTGCGTGGCCTCGGGCTGTCCTGACGCCGGCGCTGGCGTCATCACGCCCGCCCAGCCCGAGCCGACGGCTGAGCCTTCGCCCACTGCTCCTCCAGCGGAGCCGGATGACGCCGTCGACGACGGCGTCATCACCCTGCCGATCTTCGGCGAGGTGGACGCCGGCCGGCAGTCCCTGGTGGTGACGACGGCGCTGATCGCGCTGGTCGACGGGTTCAACCCGTGCTCGCTGTGGGTGCTGTCCGTGCTTCTCGCGCTCACCCTGCGGACCGGGTCCCGCGGCCGGGTGCTCCTCATCGGCCTGACCTTCATCTTCGTGACCGCACTCGTGTACGCCCTGTTCATCGCGGGGATGTTCACCGTGCTGACCGTGGTGAGCATCGCCCCCTGGGTGCGGGTGCTGGTGGCGCTGGTCGCCCTGACCTTCGCGATCGTGAACATCAAGGACTACTTCTGGTTCCGCGAGGGCATCTCCTTCACCATCTCGGATGAGAAGAAGCCGGGGATCTACTCCCGGATGCGGGGTCTCGCTCGGACGGATTCACTCCCGGCACTCCTGGGTGGCACCATCGTCCTGGCGGCGGGGGTCTCCGTGGTGGAGCTGGCCTGCACCGCAGGCTTCCCGGTGATGTGGACGAACATCCTCACCGACCAGGGAGTGGGCTTCGGGGTGTTCCTCGCCCTCCTGCTGCTGTACATGCTCATCTACCAGCTCGACGAACTCGTCATCTTCGGGGCCGCCGTGGTGACGCTGCGGGCCAGCAAGCTCGAGGAGAAGCACGGCCGCATCCTCAAGCTCGTGGGCGGCATGCTGCTCCTGACCCTGTCCGTGGTCATGGTGGTGGACCCGGCGATCATGAGCAGCGTCGGGAGCGCGCTGGCGGTCTTCGGGGCAGCCATCGGCGCCACCCTCCTCGTGCTGCTGCTGCACCGGGTGATCCTCCCCCGGTTCGGCATCCACATCGGATCCGAGGAAGCCCTCCCGCTGGCCTCGAAGAAGAGCCCGCCTCGAGTCGACTCCCGCGGCACGCCGATCTCGAAGATCAAGCCGCGCGGCCGCTGAGGCACTCAGGAGGACATTCGATGGACAAAACCCTGCACTTCCGGTGCGGAACTCAGGAACTCGCCGGGACGTTGACCGTGCCGGACGGCCCCGGCCCGCATCCCGGCGCCCTGATCGTGCCCGGCTCCGGCCCGGTGGACCGCGACTCGAACCACGCGAAGCTCCCGATCGGGGTGACTCGCGAGCTCGCCGAGGCGCTGGCGGGCACGGGCTTCGCCACCCTGCGCTACGACAAGCGCGGCGTGGGCGAGAGCCCGGGCAACTGGCTCGCCGCCGGACTCGGGGACAACATCGACGACGCCTCCGCCGCCCTGGCGGCCCTGCGCGCCCAACCGGAGGTGGACGCGGAGCGGGTGGTCGCCGTCGGGCACAGCGAGGGTGCACTCATCGTGGCCGCCCTGGCGGCACGGCAGGAGGTCCCCGCGGGGGTGGCCCTCATCAGTGGGTCCGCCACGCCGGGCGCGGACCTGCTCCAGTGGCAGGCGCGCAAGGTCGGGCCCTCGCTGCCGGCACCCGTCCGGATCCTCCTCAGGATCATGGGCACCAACGTGCAGAAGCAGGTGGCGGAGAACCACCGGAAGATCCGCGCCACCACCACGGACATCGCCCGCATCGGCGGCCGGAGGATCAACGCCAAGTGGACGCGCGAGTTCCTGGCCCACGACCCGGCCACCGACCTCGCGCGGATCACCGTGCCCGTGCTCGCCGTGACGGGCGAGAAGGACCTGCAGGTGGACCCCGCGGATCTCCCCCGCATCGCGCGGCTCGTGCGAGGGCCGGTGGAGACCCACGAGGTGCCGGACGTCAGCCACATCCTGCGCACGCAGCCCGGCATCCCGACCCTGCGCTCCTACAAGAAGGACGCCACGCGTCCGGTGGACCCACGGGTCCTGGACCACGTGACGGGCTGGGCGCGCCGCGTCACCGCAGCGCAGGCCTGAGTCAGTCGATTTGCCGGGCGGCGCCCTTGTCCGCGGACTGGGCGAGCGAGGCGTAGACCCGCAGGGCCGCGGACACCTCGCGCTTCCGGTCCCTCGGACGCCAGCCCGCGGCATCGGCGCGGGCGCGGCGCTCGGCGAGCACGGCGTCGTCGACCTCGAGGGTCACCGACCGGTCCGGGATCGAGATGGAGATGACGTCCCCGTCCTGGACCAGCCCGATCGTCCCTCCGGACGCGGCCTCGGGCGAGACGTGGCCGATCGACAGCCCCGAGGACCCGCCGGAGAACCGGCCGTCCGTGATGAGCGCGCACTTGGGGCCGAGTCCCACACCCTTCAGGTAGGCGGTGGGGTACAGCATCTCCTGCATGCCGGGGCCGCCCCTGGGGCCCTCGTAGCGGACGACGACGACGTCCCCTGGCTCGATCCGCCCGCCCAGGATCGCCTCCACGGCGTCCTCCTGGGACTCGCTGACCTTCGCGCGGCCACGGAATGTCCACTGCTCCTCGGGCACGCCGGCGGTCTTGACGATGCAGCCGTCGGGCGCGAGGTTGCCGGAAAGCACGGCGATGCCGCCGGTCTTGCTGTACGGCGCGTCGATCGGCCGGATGACGTCCGCATTTTGGACGGCATGCTCCTTTAGGTTTTCGCCCATCGGCTTTCCGGTGACGGTCGGCACCGAAAGGTCCAATAGATCGCGCTTTGAAAGCTCCGCCATCACCGCCATGACGCCGCCGGCCGCGTCAAAATCCTCGACGTGGTGGTGCCCGGCCGGGGCCAGGTGGCAGAGGTTCGGCGTTTTCGCGCTGATTTCGTTGGCCAGCGAAAGGTCAAGCGACACGCCCGCCTCGTGCGCGATGGCGGGCAGGTGCAGCATGGAATTCGTCGAACAGCCGATCGCCATGTCCACCGTAAGGCCGTTTCGAAACGCGGCCTCGGTCAGGATGTCGCGCGGGCAGAGGTTTTGTTCAACCAGGGCCATGATTCGCTTGCCGGCCTCCTTGGCCAGCCGGATGCGCGTGGCGTACACGGCCGGGACCGTGCCGTTGCCGGGCAGGGCCATGCCGAGCGCTTCACTGAGGCAGTTCATCGAGTTGGCCGTGAACATGCCGGAGCACGACCCGCAGGTCGGGCAGGCCTCGTTTTCGACGCACAAAAGGCCCTCGTCATCGAGCTTGCCGGCGCTGTACGCGCCCACGGCCTCAAAGACGGAGTTCAGGTCGCACCCCTTTGGCCCGGCGAGCATGGGCCCGCCGGAGCACACGATGGCGGGCAGGTTCAGCCGCGCCGCGGCCATCAGCATGCCGGGCACGACCTTGTCGCAGTTGGGGATAAGCACGAGGCCGTCAAACCCGTGCGCCTCGGCGAGCGTCTCCGCGCTGTCGGCGATCAGCTCGCGGGAAACCAGCGAGTAGTGCATGCCCCTGTGCCCCATCGCGATGCCGTCGCAGACCGCGATGGCGGGCACCTCGACGGGCGTGCCCCCGGCCATGCGAACGCCCTCCTTGACCGCCTTGGCGATGGTATCCAGGTGGATATGCCCGGGCACAATCTCGCTTTGCGCGTTGACGACACCGATCAGCGGGCGCGAAAGCTCCTCATCCGTGTAGCCCATGGCCTTGAAAAGGCTTCTATGCGGCGCTTTGGCAAAGCCGCCCTTCACTTGGTCGCTCCTCATGCCCATCCCCTCCGCTTTGTCAGGATTGCTTTTTCCAACTCATCATCTCGCGCAGCTTCGCGCCGACCTGCTCCACCTCGGAATTCTGCTCGGCCCTGCGGCGCGCGTTGAAGCCCGGCCGGCCCGTCATGTTTTCCAGGATCCAATCGCGCGCGAACGTGCCGTCCTGGATCTCGGAAAGCACCTTTTTCATTTCCTTGCGCGTCTCGTCGGTGACGATGCGCTTGCCGACCTTGTAATCGCCGTACTCGGCCGTGTCGGAGATCGAGTAGCGCATGAAGGAAAGGCCGCCCTGGTTCACCAGGTCAATGATCAGCTTCATCTCGTGCAGGCACTCAAAGTACGCGCTTTCGGGCTGGTAGCCGGCCTCGACCAGGGTTTCAAACCCGGCCTTCATCAGTTCGCACACGCCGCCGCAGAGCACCGCCTGCTCACCGAACAGGTCGGTCTCGGTTTCTTCCTTAAAGGTGGTTTCCAAAATGCCCGCGCGCGCGCCGCCGATGCCGGCCGCATACGCCAGCGCGTATTCCATGGCCTTGCCCGTATGGTCCTGGTGGATCGCCACGAGGTCCGGCACGCCGCGCCCTTCGAGAAACTGGCTGCGCACGGTGTGGCCCGGGCCCTTGGGCGCGACCATCCACACGTCCACATCCGCGGGGGGAAGGATCTGGCCGAAGTGGATGTTGAAGCCGTGGCTGAACACGAGCGAGTTGCCGGGCTGAAGGTTCGGGGCGATGTGCTCCCTGTACAAGGCCGCCTGTTTTTCGTCGTTGACGAGGATCATCACGATGTCGGCCTTCTTCGCCGCTTCGGCGGACGTGTACACCTCAAAGCCTGCCGCCTCGGCGGCCTTCCAGGACTTTGACCCCTCGTACAGGCCGACGATCACGCGATAGCCCGAGTCCTTGAGGTTCAGCGCGTGCGCGTGGCCCTGGCTGCCGTAGCCGATGACGGC
>DBPQ01000125.1 GCA_002304945.1 Actinomycetales bacterium UBA1416
TGGTGAACGGGTAGCGATAGCGCCGATCCTGGGGATCCAGCAGCTCGCGCAGGCAATCCGGGCAGGTGGCTACGTCGGGCGAGACGAGCTGGTAGGCGCCCGCCTCGGCCTCGCTGGCGACGATCTCGAACGCGCTATGCCGCCCGGTGCAGGGGAGGGCCTCGCACGCCAGGGACTCGATGTGTGCCAGGGGTGGAGCTTCGCGCCCCAGCGCCTGGGTAAAGTCGTCCAGGGCGTCGGGGCTGGCCTCAGCGGCGATCTCGACGCCCGCTGATGTGTTGCGCACCCAACCCGTGACCCCATAGCGGCCCGCAAGGCGAAAGACAAATGGGCGAAAGCCCACCCCCTGCACAACGCCGGTGATCTTGATCAACCGCGCGGCGCAGGGTGCCATCACCCCTTGAGGGCTTGTTCCCGGAGCCATGCCGTCCAGGCGTCGAACCCCTCGCCCGTTACGCAGGACACGGCAAAGATCTGGACCTCCGGGTTCAGCCCGCGCACCAGGGCCTGGAACGCGTCCATGTCAAAGGCGAGGTAGGGCAGCAGATCGATCTTGTTGACGATCAGCACGTCCACGTTGGCAAAGATGCTGGGGTACTTGTGGGGCTTGTCGTCGCCCTCGGGCACGCTGGAGATGGCGACCCGGGTGTGCTCCCCCAGGTAAAAGCCCACCGGACAGACCATGTTGCCCACGTTCTCGATGAACAGGAGGTCTACATCCTCCAGGGGCAGGTCCGGCAGGGCGCGCCCGACCTGATTGGCGTCCAGGTGGCAGCCGCCGCCGGTGTTGATCTGCACCGCCGGGATGCCGCCGGCGCGCACCTTGTCCGTATCCACGGTGGAGGCCAGGTCGCCCTCGATGGCGGCCATGCGCACCTGATCGCCCAGGCGCCGCACCGTCTCCAAGATGAAACTGGTCTTGCCGGCGCCCGGCGAGGCCATGATGTTGACCACATGCACACCGCTGGCATCGAACGTGCGGCGATTCTCCATCGCCTGCACATCGTTGGCCTTCATGATCCGCTCGACAACCGGCACTCGACGTGTAGTCATGTTTCCTCTATCTCGATACTGTCTACATAGAACTCGCGACCCTCGGCCACCCGGGCGCGGGCCAGGCCGCAGGTGGGACAGCGCCAGTCGGCCCCCTCGGGCTGCCAGGTCGCGCCGCACTCGCGGCATTCGAGCTGCACCTGCACGCGCCGAAAGACCAGCTCGGCCCCGGCGCAGGCGGTTCCTTCGCTCAGGTAGTCAAAGTAGAACTGGACGCTATCGTCCACGATGCTGGATAGCTCGCCGACCACCAGGTGGATGCGGGCCACGTGGGTCGCGCTGGCCTGCTCGGCATGGCGGTTGACGATTTCGATGATGCTCTGGGTGACGGCAAGCTCGTGCATATCCTGAGTAGTATACTCTTGATTGGCGTCGGGCCAAAACAAACTGGGCGATGGCTTGACGGCGCGCTCCGGCCCCGCTACCATGCACACGTCTCCCGACACATCACGACATCGCTGCGGAGGTCGCCATGAACGGAACAGAGCGAATGAGTTGGTGGCAGAACGCCCGCTACGGTATGTTCATCCATTGGGGGGTCTATGCGATCCCGGCGCGGGGCGAGTGGGTCATGCACCAGGAGCACATCCCCCACCAGGAGTACGCGCCCCTGGCCGCCGAGTTCAACCCGCGCCGGTACGATCCCGACGCCTGGGTGCGCCTGGCCAAAGACGCGGGCATGCGCTACATGGTCATGACCAGCCGCCATCACGACGGTTTCTCGCTGTTCGATAGCCAGGTCTCGAACTTTACCGCGCCCAAGACGGCCGCCGGCCGCGACCTGATCCGCGAGTATGTGGAGGCGTGTCATCGGGGCGGCATGCCCGTCGGGTTCTACTACTCCCTGCTGGACTGGCGCTACCCCGCCTACTTTCGCGGCCCCCAGAAGGACCCCGATGGCTGGGAGGAGCTGGTGACCTATGTCCACGCCCAGGTGCGCGAACTGTGCAGCAACTATGGCCGCCTGGACGTACTCTGGTACGATGGCGGCTGGCCCTATACCGCCGAGGATTGGCGCTCCGCCGAGCTCAACGCCATGGTGCGCGACCTGCAGCCCCAGATCATCATCAACGACCGTTCGCAACTGCCCGAGGACTTTGACACGCCCGAGCAGCACATCCGCGCCTCGGAGGCGGGCAGGCCGTGGGAGGCCTGCATGACGCTGAACGGGAGCTGGGGCTACAACGAGGCCGACACCGAGTGGAAGACGCCCAAGCAGGTGATCCAGATGCTGGTGCGCTGCGCCTGGGGAGGCGGCAACCTCTTGCTGAACATCGGCCCGCGGGCCGATGGCACCGTGCCCACCGAGTCGGAGCGCATCCTGCGCCAGGCGGGCGCCTGGCTGGACGCCAACGGCGGCTCGATCTATGGCACGCAGCGCTCGCCCTTTTTCACCTCCACCGGCCTGACCACCCTCAAGGGCAACACCCTCTATCTGCACGTGCTGCGCTGGCCGGGCCGCGAGATGGTGGTGCCCCGGCTGCACAACCGGGTGCGCTCGGTGCACATGATGCAGGGCGGCGATGCCGTGGCCTTTCGGCAGAAGGACGATCGCCTCTTCCTGGAGAAGCTGCCCGCCCGCGCCCCCGATGATCTGGACACGGTGATCGTCGTGGAGTTGGACGGCCCGCCCAGCGCCCTGGACTATTTCACCGACGGTTGGGAGCCCCAGCAGGAGGCGGCACCGCCGGCGGCGACGGAGGAACCGGCCGCGACGGAGTAGCCGCGCAGGCGGCCGTTGCGCCGTCGGTGCGGCGGGCCTGTGGAATGTCGGGCGCAGAGAGGGAGAGGCAGCTTTCCTCCTCTGCGCCCTTGTGCTCACTGCGCCTACGAGCCATCGGGCTCGTTACCGAAGCGTGGCGTGGTCTGACGTTATGTCATGTTGCGCCTGGGAGCGCAGCTACTCGGTCCTCGGATCACCCTCGCCAGGAGGCTCGTCCTCCTCCGGGGGCGCCAGCCGCCACTTGAGCCAGATCAGCGCCGCGACGGCGGGCGGCAACAGCAGGAAGCGCAGGTCCAGGCCCAGGAACAGCGTCAGCACGGCCACCAGCAACGCCGTCATGCCGGCGCGGATCTGGATCTCGCGTATGCAGCGTGGATCGAGCATCTCTCCTCACCAATCATAAGCTGCGAACTGCGGCGCCACTGTGACTTGGGTCACAGCGCCGCGGGCGTCAACCCATGTATAGTAGCATCGAAGGCGGTCAGACGACGAATCGGCTGCGTGAGGGAGACAGGAGCAAGAAGATGAACCAGCCAACTATGCAAGAACGCAAGGAACTCCTCAAGAGCATGATCCTGGACCTGCATCGAGGCGCCGACCTGGAGGAGGTCAAGCAGCGTTTCCGCACTCTGATGGGCCATGTGAGCGCCTTTGAGATCTCGCAGATGGAGCAGCAGCTCATCGCCGAGGGGCTGCCCGTCGAAGAGGTGCGCGCCCTGTGCGATGTGCACGTCTCGGTCTTTGAGGAGGGCCTGCAGACGCCCGATCAGCCCGAACTGATCCCCGGCCACCCGGTGCACACCCTCAAGTATGAGAACTTTGCCCTGAACGAGCTGCTCTCGCTGCTGGAGGGAGCGCTCACCCAACTGCCCGATCCTCGCGCCCTGGAGCGGGTGCGGGCCTACGCCGGGCAGGCCATGCAGTTCGAGCGCATCTACCTGCGCAAGGAGCATCTGCTCTTCCCCTTCCTGGAGAAGCATGGCGTCAGCGGCCCCACCCAGGTAATGTGGGGCCTGCACGACCAGATCCGCGCCCAGGCCAGGGCTTTCCAGCAGGCGGTGGAAGCGGGTGACCCTGAGCCGATCCGCGCCGCCTACGCGGCCTGGGCCGAGAACATGCGCGCCATGTTCTACAAGGAGGAGAACATCCTCTACCCTACGGCCCTCAAGGTGCTCAGCGAGGCCGAGTGGCTGGCGATTCAGGAGCAGAGCGACGAGATCGGCTACTGCCTGATCCGCCCGGGGGACGCCTGGAAGCCCAACGTGCCCGCCGCCGAGCGCATCGCCGCCCCAACTCAGGCCGCCACCGATCTCTATGGCCAGGTGGCGCTGCAGGTGGGCGTGCTCTCGCCCCAGCAGATCGATCTGATCCTGCGGCACCTGCCGCTGGACATCAGCTTTGTCGATGAGAACGACGCGGTGCGCTACTACTCGGATTCGGTCCACGGACGCATCTTTACGCGCACGCCATCGGTCATCGGGCGCAAGGTGCAGAACTGCCACCCGCCCAAGAGCATGCACATCGTGCAGGCGATCCTGGATGGCTTTCGCAACGGTACCCGCGATCAGGCCGAGTTCTGGATCACCATGGGGGGCCGCTTCCTGCACATCCGCTACTGGGCGCTGCGCGACGACAAGGGCGCCTACCGCGGCGCGCTGGAGGTGACCCAGGACGTGACCGAGATCCGCGCGCTGGAGGGGCAGAAGCGCCTGCTGGATGACTAGCCCGCCGAGATGCCCGGCCAAACAACAAGGGCGGCCACCGTGGTGGCCGCCCTTGCGCTTCGCCGTCAGGCTACTTGATTTGGTCGTACACCCAGGGGATATCCAGCTCCTGGAGCTTGGCCAGAGTCGGGGTTCCGGTCTCGGAATCCCAACCCATCATGGCGTAAAAGATCTCCTTGGCCTCCTCGAGCACCTCGGGATCCACCGGTTCCTCGTTCACCTTGCCGCTGACAAAGTGCTGCTGCATCCGGCGAGGCAAGCGGTCATCGTCGCGGGTTAGGCCCTCGCGCAGGTTGAATGCCCGCGCCATGGTCACGCCCCGCTCCCCTGCCCGCATCAGCTCCCAGACGTTGGTCTGCCAGCCGGTCATGGCCGAGACGATCTCAGCCATCTGGTCGCGGGTCCAGTTGATGAACATGCAGTTGCCCAGGTGGTTGTGCACCCACTGCCAGTTGCTGGAGTACATGTAGGCGCGCACCTTCTGCGCGTTGAGCACGGTGCGCGGCACGGCGTCATAGATGCCCAACTGCTGAAAGCCCTCGCCCAGGGGATCGTTCACCATGCCGTCATCCCAAAAGTTGTGCATGTGGTCGGCGCCCGTCGGCGAGAGGGCATAGCCCAACGCCTGGCCGTGGCGCGTGCGGCACTCGTGCATGGGGAAGGGCTGGCCCTTGACTGTGATCGAGTAGTCGGAGGCGTTGCCGCCGATCCTGGCCGCGGCATAGTCCGTGCCCTCAGCCAGGAGATCGCCCAAACCCTTGCGGTCGGCGATCATCTGCGTCAGCGCCACCATCGCCTCGGCATTGCCGAAGCGCAGCTCCAGCCCGCCCGTGTCCTCGAGAGTCAGCAGGCCGTTCTCAAAGCACTCCATCGCAAACGAGACCGCCATGCCGCAGGAGATCGTATCCAAACTGTTGGCGTTGCAGATCTCGTGGGCCTTGCTGACGGCCTTGAGGTCGTCCACGCCGCAGTTGGAGCCAAAGGCGCCGATGGTCTCATACTCGGGGCCGCCATAGATAGGGTTGATGTCCATCCCCTCTTCGTGGACCTCGACGACGCGCTTGCAGCGCACGGGGCAGGCATAGCAGCCCTCGCGCCCGATCATGATGGTATCGCGCAGGGTGGAGCCGGTGATCTTTTCCGCGCCGGCGAACTGGCCATCCTGGAAGTTGCGGGTGGGCAGAGCGCCCAGGGCGTTCAGGCCCATCACGCCGCCGGGGGTGCCCAGATCGTGCATGCCCCAGGTCATGTCCTTCCAGTGGTCGACCATCCAGCGCGAGAGCTCGCGGAACTTGTCCTGGTTGGCCACGGGCACCCGACCGGTGCCCCGGGCAGCCACGGCCTTGAGGTTCTTGGAGCCCATCACGGCGCCTGTGCCGGTGCGGCCGGCGGCATGGCGCAGGTCGTTGATGACGCAGGCATAGCGCACCATGTTCTCGCCGCCGGGCCCGATCATGGCCAGGCGCACGCGGCTATCCCCCAGCTCCTCTTGGATCGCCTCCTGGGTCTCCAGCGTTGGCTTGCCCCACAGATGGCTGGCATCGCGAATCTCGACCTCGCCGTCCTTGATCCACAGGTAGACGGGCTTGGGAGACTTGCCCTGCACCACTACGGCGTCGTATCCGGCTTGCTTGAGCTCGGCGCCGAAAAAGCCGCCCACGTCCGCGCTGCCGTAGCCGTTGCTCAGGGGCGACTTGGCGCCCACCGTGCTGCGGCCCGCCCCCGCGATGGGCAAGCCGGTAAAGGTCCCTGTCGCAAAGATCAGGAGGTTATCGGGGCCCAGGGGATCCACGCCCTTGGGCATCTCGTGCAGCAAATAGTACGCCACAAAGCCGTTGCCGCCCAGATAGCGCCGGTAAAAGCTCTCCGGCATCTCGTCAACCCAGATCTTGCCCTCGGTCAGATCCACGCGCAATATCTTGCCATTGTACCCGCCAAGCATGCTTTCTGCCTCCGTTCTGTGTGAGCCCCCCAGGCTCCCTTTTCTCCTGCACTATGGTAGCCGAATACACGAACCGCTGTCAAACGATCGGCTGCCATGGCGGGCAAACACTGCCTCACCTGGCGTCGGCCCAGCGTAGACGTTAGGGCGACGTTGACCCTCCCCGCCGGGGCTGCTATACTCTCGCCATCACCGTCCGAGACTCGTCTCGGCCCCCATCGCCGTGCTCATTGTGGTCATCTGATGTCGAGAGGAGCAAAGCCAGCATGTCGCTGCCCCTGAGGGATTTCGCCGCCGTGGTGCTCGCCGCAGAGAAGGACGTGGACTATCGCATCCAGGTGCGCGAGTCGGGCGGCTACGTGGCCATAGTCGCCTTGCACGGGGGCGGCATCGAGCCCCTCACCGGCGAGTTGGCCGATGCCATCGCCGGCGAGGAGTACAATCTCTACCTGTTCAGCGGGCTGCGCGAGGCAGATAACGAGGCCCTGCGCATCTCGCCCTTGCGCGCCCACGAGATGCGGCTGGACAACCTGATCCGCCGCAGCAGCACGGTGCTGAGCATCACGGGCGCGGCGGACGTAGGCCCGACGGTGCAGGTAGGCGGCGCCAACGAGATGCTGCGGCGCGCCCTGTTGCAGGCCTTGCAGGAGGCGGGCTTTGAGGCGCGCCCGTCCGAGATGCCGGGCATGGCCCAGGCGAGGGCCTACTTCTTCAACCAGACGGAACTAGGTGGCGCGCAGCTCGAGCTCAGCGCGGCCCTGCGCGCCAGCATGCTGGATGGGCCGCTGCACGCCTTTCGCTGGCAGGACCCGGCTTGCTGGAACGAACGGCTGCACCTCTTTGTGGGCGCCGTCCGCCAGGCCCTGGCACTCTATGTGACGGCGGATCGCGCCGACCTGGCCAGGACCCTGGAGCGCTTTGAGCGTACCACCCGGCGGATGCCGGGCTGGATCCGGCGGGGCGATCACGGCCCCAGCGACGGTCAGGGGCGCGCGAACTAGCGTCCCGCGCAACCCCGGCGGCATCCCCGCGTAACGCCATTGGCAGGGACCGGATGATCGCCGAGCGTTGCCGGCTCTGTCCTCGACAAGCAACTCGCAGTGACCAGACGAGAGGAGTAGCAAGATGGAGTACCAGATTCATGGCGGCGTGCTGCCATCGGTAGACGTCACGCTGCAGGCGGGCGAATCGGTTTTCACCGAAAGCGGCGGCATGGCCTGGATGACGGGCGACATCAAGATGGACACCGGCACCCGGGGCGGCCTGCTGGCCGGCCTGGGCCGCAAGCTGGCCGGCGAGTCGCTCTTTATGACCACGTACACCTGCCAGAGCGGCGCAGGCTCGGTCACGTTCACGCCCGAGGCGCCGGGCACCATCATGGCCTTTGAGCTGCAGGCGGGCCAGAGCCTGATCTGCCAGAAAGACGCCTTCATGGCCGCCCAGGAGGGCGTCAACCTGGAGATGCACTTTCGCAAGCGGCTGGGGGCCGGCCTGTTCGGCGGCGAGGGCTTTATCCTGCAGAGGATCTCTGGTCCGGGCCTCGCCTTCCTGGAGATCGCCGGCGACGTGCGCGAGTATCTCCTGCAGCCCGGCCAGGTGATGCAGGTGGATCCAGGGCACCTGGCGCTGTACGAGCCCACGGTGGACTATGATATCACCACGGTCAAGGGGCTCACCAACATCCTCTTTTCGGGTGAGGGCCTGTTCCTGGCCACCCTGCGGGGGCCAGGTCGGGTGTGGCTGCAGAGCATGCCCATCGCCAACCTGGCAGCCAAGATCCGTCAATACATACCCACCAAGAGTAGCTAGAGGAGGACACTGCATGCAGAACGGCAATCGCATCCAGACAGCGTACGGGATCGTCGAGGGCATCGCGGATGACACGGGCCTGCGGCTCTTTCGTGGCATCCCCTTCGCGCGGCCCCCGGTGGGCGACCTGCGTTGGCGGCCGCCCCAACCGGTGGAGAGCTGGGAGGGCGTGCGCCCAGCCAAGAGCTTTGGCCCACGGGCCATGCAACTGCGCCCCTTTGGGGACATGAACTTTCGCTCGCCTGGCATCAGCGAGGACTGCCTGTATCTCAACATCTGGACCCCCGCCGACGCCGACGGGCTGCCGGTGCTGGTCTACTTTTACGGGGGCGGCAACATTGCGGGAGACGGCTCTGAGCCGCGCTACGACGGCGCCGCCCTGGCCCGCCGCGGCATCGTGAGCGTCACAGTCAACTATCGCCTGAACGTCTTTGGCTTCTTTGCCCACCCCGAGCTGAGCGCCGAATCGCCCCATGGAGCCTCGGGCAACTATGGCTACATGGACCAGCAGGCTGCCCTGGCCTGGGTGCAGGAGAACATCGCCGCCTTTGGCGGAGACCCGGCGCATGTGACCATCGCGGGCGAGTCGGCCGGCTCCATCTCTGTCTGCGCGATGATGACCTCGCCCCTTTCCCGCGATCGCATCGCCGGGGCCATTGGCGAGAGCGGCGGCCTGATCAACCCCACCCTGCCGCTGGTGCCTCTGAGCGACGCGGAGCAGGCCGGGGTCGCCATGGCCAAGCGGTTGGGCGCGAGCTCGCTGGCCGAGCTGCGGGCCATGCCCGCGGATCAGCTCCTGGAGGGCGTGGCTGGCCTGGGCGCCCAGCACTTTACGGGCGTGGTCGACGGCTACTGCTTCCCCAAGGCGCCGGTGGACATCCTGGCGGCGGGTGAGCAGGCCAGGGTGCCCCTGTTGATCGGCTGGAACTCGGAGGAGATGGGCTACATGGCGCTGTTGGGCCAGGCGGCCCCCACGCTGGCCAACTACCGCCAGGTGGTGACCGATCTCTATGGCGACCAGGCCGACGAGGTGCTGCGCCTCTATCCGGCAGCGACGGACGATGAGGTGCCCCAGGCGGCCAGCGACCTGGCGAGCGACCGCTTTATCGCCTACAGCACCTGGAAGTGGTGCGATTCCCACAGCCAGACCGGCGGGCAGCCCGTGTATCGCTATCTGTTCTGCCGGCCCCGGCCGCCCATGCGGCCCGAGATGGGCAACGCGGCGCCGGGCTTGGCCGGTGGCGTCGTCACCGGGGAGGATGCCGAGGCCATCCGTCTGCCGCCCGCACGCGGCGCGGTCCACTCGGCCGAGATCGAGTACGCCCTGGGCAACCTGGACACCAACCTGGTCTATGCCTGGACGGAGGAAGATCATCGGGTCTCCGAGACGATGCAGGCCTTCTTTGCCAACTTTATCAAGACGGGCGATCCCAACGGCCCCGGCGTGCCCCGGTGGCCCGCCCTGAACCGCGGCGAGACGCCCCAGATCATGCGGATCGACGTCACCTCGGCGGCGGAGCCGGAGCGGGGCCGCGAGCGCTACCTGTTCCTCAACCGCATCTACAACCCGGGGCGCTGAGCCCCTTCGCAAGACAGCGAGGCCCTCTCTGATGAGAGGGCCTCGTTCGTTTGCGGCGGGTCCTAGATTTTCTTGAGCTTCCAGCGGCCCTGGCGAAAGCGCAAGGTCACGGCGATGGCATGGGAGAGATCACCCATGATGATGCTGATCCAGATGCCTGGGGGGCCGATGATGCCCGTCAGCAGCCAGCAGGCCGGGATCTGGACAGCCCACAGGGCCCCGATGCTGGCCAGCATGGGAGACAGGGCATCGCCCGCGCCGCCCAGGGCGCGCCCCAGCACCTGCCCCCAACCTCTGCCGGCCACGCCCGGCACGGCATAGGCCAGGGCGGAGGCTGCCAGGGCGATCACGCCGGGATCCTTGGTAAAGAGCCCAAGTACGGGCCTGGCCGCGAGCGCCACAGCGCCATAGAGGACCATCGAGACGACTGCGGCCCCCGTCGAGCCCGTGTAGGCCGCCCGCTGAGAGCGATCGGGCTTGCCGGCGCCCAGGTTCTGCCCCACCATGGTGGCGGAGGCCGTGCCCGCCCCCATGGTCACGGCCTGGAAAAAGCTCCAGAGCTGGCTAAAGATGCTGTAGGCCGTCAACACCTGGTCGCCAAACACAGAGACCAGGCGCATGAACACGGCTGCGCCCAGATTCGGCGAGAAGCGTTCCATCGAGTTGGGGATGGAGATGCGCAGGATGCGCTTCATCATCGTCCAGTCGGGCCGCAGGTGGCGCAGCCGCGGTCGCACCCCGGCGTGCCCAGAGAGCAGCACATAGGTGATGCCGCACATGCCGGCCGCGGCGCCCATCACCGAGGCCAGCGCCGCGCCCCGCGCCCCCAGCGCCGGGAAAGGCCCCAATCCCAGCGACAGGACCGGGTCCGAGATCATCAGCACGATGACGTTGAGCAGGTTGATGCGCAGGGTGTACTCGGGCCGGCCCGCGCCCCGGATGATGCCCGACATGGTGGGCAGGCACTCCAGAAAGAACAGCCCGATGAAGAGGGTGCGCAGATAGGAGACCGCGCCCTCCAGCACCTCTCCCGTGGCGCCCATCCACCGCAAAAAGACGGGGAATCCCAGGTAGCCGATGATGGTGATGGGCAGCGTGAACAGGATGATGAGCAACAGGCACTGCATCACCGCCCGGTTGGCCATCTCCTCATCGCGGGCGCCCACATAGCGCGCCACCACGGCCATGCCGCCCATGGAGAGCCCCATCATGGGCGAGATCAGCACCATGCGCAGCGTGGTGCCCATGGCCACAATCGGGATGGCCATGCCGCCCACTTGCCCCATCCAGAAGGTATCCAGCAAACGCGCGATGGTCTGGATGAACGTCTCCAGCGATGAGGGCAACGCGAGGCTCAACACCTGGCGGGACACGTTGCCCGCCGTGAGCTCGCGCGTGCGGGCACGGGCGGGTTGCACGATCTCTTTCTGCACGGGTATCTCCTCCCCTGTGGAAATCTTGTGCATTCTATCCGCAATCATGGTAGCGCTGCAAACTGGAAACGAGCGCTACTCCGGACATCAAGCCCCGCCTGGCCCGCCGCTGCTGGGCGGTTCGAGGCTTTCCCGCGCGCGCCGGCACTTTCGGAAGGGGCCATGACTGGCGTATAATGTCGCTATACGGTCCGCGTCGAAAGAGAGCACTCCCTTTATGCGCGTAGGCTATGTCTACGATCCGATCTATCTCGATCATATCACCCTCAATCACCCAGAGAGCCCGCAGCGCCTGGTGGCGATCATGGAGCATCTGGCTGAGATCGGCATGCTGGAGCGCCTGGCGCCCATCCCCGCCTGGGCCGCTACGGTCGAGGACCTGGCGCGGGTCCACAGCGAGCGGATGATCAGCCTGGTGGCCAATCTCTCCGGGCGGGGCGGGGGGCGCATCGACATGGACACCCTGGTCAGCCGCAGATCCTACGAGGCGGCGCTATACGCCGCCGGAGGGACCATGGCGGCCGTGCAGGCCACGCTGGAGGGGCAGGTGGGCGCCGCCTATGCCCTGGTGCGGCCGCCAGGGCACCACGCCACGCCACGCCAATCCATGGGCTTCTGCCTGTTCAACAATGTGGCGGTGGCCGCCCGCTGGGCCCAGGCCACCCAGGGCATCCAGCGCATCGCCATCGTGGATTACGATGTGCACCACGGCAACGGCACGGATGACGTTTTCGACGCCGACCCCCAGGTGCTCTACATCTCGACGCACGAGTATCCGCTCTATCCGGGCACGGGCGACTGGCGCCGGCCGACCCACGTGCGCGGCCCCGAGAACAACCTGAACATCCCCCTGCCCGCCGAGACAGACGACCGGGGCTATATGCAGGTCTTTCGCGCCCTGGTGGAGCCCGCTCTGCGCCGCTTTCGGCCCGAGCTGATCCTGGTCTCCGCCGGATACGACGCCCACTGGGCCGATCCCCTGGCATGGCTGCTGCTCTCGCTCCAGTGCTACCACGAGATCGCACAGGCCCTCCTGACGCTCAGCCAGGAGATCTGCCCTGGTCGGCTGGTGTTCGTCCTCGAGGGCGGCTATGATCTGCGGGTGCTGGCCGCGGGGGTCGAGGCCACCTTTGCCGCGCTCCTGGGTCTGCCCTTTGAGGATCCTTTGGGGCCCGCGCCACAGGCCGGCGTGCGCGTGGACTCGCTGATCCGCCGTCTGGCCGAATGGCACATGCTCGAACCGGCGCCCGAGCCAGAGCCTGCGCCTCCTGACGCCTTATCTTCCCGGTCCCGTCGCCCCTAGAAGGAGCCACTATGCCCCGCACGCCCGTCGCTCAGCTCAGTATCAACATGACACTGCGCAAACAGCCGTTCCTCCTCCGTGAAAAGTCCATCAGCACCACCCGGTCCGGCTCCGATCTGCTGCGGCTGGTGCTGGCCGATCGCTCGGGGTCCATCCCGGCCATCCAATTCGACGCATCGCCCTACCTCTACGAGTCGCTGGAGACGGGCCAGGGGGTCGAAGTGACGGGCCGCGTCGAAGAGTTTCGCGGCTCGCTGCAGATCAAGGTCGAGCAGATCAACCCCACCGAACTGGGCGACCTGGGCGAGTACCTGCCCATCGCCCATCGGCCCATAGAGGAGATGGAGCAGGAGCTGGCGGGCTTGCTCGCCACGGTGCGCCAGCCCGATCTGCAGCGCCTTCTCAGGGCCGTCCTGGGCGATCCCAAGACCTACGCGGCCTTTGTGCAGGCGCCGGCGGCCAAGTTCTTTCACCACGCCTGCCTGGGCGGCCTGCTGGAGCACACCCTCGGCGTTGCCCGGCTGGTGTTGGCCGCCAGCGCCCTCTACCCCGAGATGAACCGCGACCTGGCCCTCACCCTGGCGCTGTTGCACGATCTGGGCAAGATCGACGCCTACGATCCCCTGAGCTTTGAGCTGACCGAAGAGGGCAATCTGTGGGGGCATCTGTACATCACCGCCGCCCTGGTGGAGCGCGCCCTGGATGGGCTGGAGGGTTTCGATGCCGGCCTCAGGCGGCTGGTGATCCACGGCCTGCTGGCCCATCACGGCAAGCGCGAGCATGGCTCTCCCGTCGTGCCCATGACCCTCGAGGCGATCGTCACCCATCACGCAGACATGCTGGATGCCAGCGCGCGGGGGGCCATTGACCACCTGGCCCGCGCCGAGGTCGAGACGGAGGCCTTTACGGGCTGGAGTGACATGCACGAGACGCGCCTGTACCGCGGCAGCGAGGGCGCTGCCTGACGGATTCGGCGAGGATAGGCAATAGGGAGGGGAGCTGGGCTATGCCAACCATCGTGACCATCGGAGAGGCCCTGGTGGAGATCATGCGCACCGAGCGGGATCGGCCCCTGAGCCGCCCGGCGCTCTTTAGCGGGCCCTATCCCAGCGGCGCCCCCGCGATCTTGGCCAGTTGCGCCGCCCGCCTGGGGGCCCGCGTGGGCCTGGTCGCCACCGTCGGCCAGGACGCCTTTGGCGAGTGCATCCGCGAGCGACTGGTCGCCGATGGCATCGACTGCGCCGCCCTGGCCCTGCGCCCCGACCTGCTCACGGCGATCGCCTTTGTGGCCTACCGCTCCGACGGCAGCCGCTCCTTCGTCTTCCATCTGCCGCAATCCGCGGCGGCCCAGGTCAGCCTGGACCAGGTGCCCGCGAGCTACCTGGCGGATACGCGCTACCTGCACATCATGGGCTCGTCGCTGAGCGCCGGAGAGGCTCTGCGCGAGACGTGCTACGCCCTGGCCGCCGCCGTGCACCAGGCTGGCGGCACGGTCAGCCTGGATCCCAACCTGCGGCCGGAGCTCATGCCTGTAGAGCGCATCCGCGCCGTCTGCGAGCCGGTGCTGGCGCGGGCGCGGATCGTCATGCCCAGCGGCGAGGAGCTGGCCTCCCTCACGGGGGCCGCCTCCGCGGAGGAGGGCGCCCGGATGCTCCTGGAACGAGGGATCGAGATGGTGGCCCTCAAGCGGGGCGCGGCGGGCTCCACGCTGTACACGCCCCAGGGCGCCTGGGAGATCCCCCCGTACCGCGTCACCGAGGTGGATCCCACCGGCGCCGGCGATTGCTTTGACGCGGCGCTGCTGGTAGGCCTCGCCGAGGGCTGGGAGCCGCACAAGGCCGGCCTGTTCGCCAACGCCGCCGGCGCCCTGGCAACGACCCGCCTGGGACCGATGGAGGGGACCTTCTCGCGGGACGAGGTGCTGGCCTTTATGCGGGAGCAGGGGCGTCCTCTGCCATAGCCGACGGCCAGGGCAGCTCCGCGAGCTGCCGCCAGGCGGGCGTTGAGCCCAGCGCCTGGGCCAGGCGATCCCCCAGCCGGCGCTCGACCTCCGCCATGGGCGGGGCCTCTCCCAGGAGGCCGGCCATGCTGCCGACGCCCCCATCGCGGATGCCGCAGGGCACGATGGCAGCCCAGTGGGCCATGTTGGGCGCCACGTTCAGCGCAAGCCCGTGCATCGTGACCCCGCGCATCACCCGCACTCCCAGGGCGCACAGCTTGTCATGCCCCACCCAGACGCCGATATACCCCGCCCGACGCCCGGCAGCGATGCCATAATCCGCCAGCGTAGCGATCACCACCTCTTCCAGCAGGTGCATATAGTCGCTGGCCCCCAGACCGTGGTCGCGCAGGCGCAAGATGGGGTACGCCACGAGCTGGCCAGGGCCGTGATAGGTCACATCGCCGCCGCGCTCCACCTGGTGCACGGCGATCCCCTGCTCCGCCAGCGCCTCGGGGCTGGCCAGAATGTGGGCGGGATCGGCGCGCCGCCCCAGGGTGATCACCGGCGTGTGCTCCAGCAGCAGCGCCAGATCGCCGACCTGATCGAGCCGGCGCCGCTCCACCAGCGCCTGCTGCAAGCGGTGGACGGGGCCATAGGCGGCCAGCCCCAGGGAGTAGAGGGGGAGGCTAGGGCTCATGGGCGCCCAGCACAGAGCCAACGCAATCGGGGCGGCCAAGCGCAAAGGCGTGCGGGTCCATCGGGCGCTTGCCGGCGGGCTGCACGCGCTCCAGCGCCAGGAGGCCCTCACCGGTGACCACCGCCAGCCCCTCGCCCGATTGCACGATCAGGCCCGGCGGCCCTTCGTGTGACGCGTCGGGCAGAGGACGCCCGGCCAGGATCGCGATGCGCTCGCCTCGCCAGTGGGTGTAGGCGCCCGGCCAGGGCGTCATGGCGCGAATGTGCCGGTCTATGGACCTGGCGCTGGCCCCCCAGTCGATGAGGCCATCGGCCTTGGCGACCTCCGGGGCGTAGGTGGCCCGGGCGTCATCTTGCGGCACGGGCGCGATCTCGCCGCGCAACCAGGCCGGCAGGTGCTCAAGTAGCAGCTCGGCAGCCAGCGCCGCCAGGCGGTCGGTCAGGGTGGCCGTGGTGTCGTCATCGTGGATGGGGATAGCGCGCCGGGCCAGGGTAGGGCCCGTATCCAGACCCTCCTCGGTGAGCATCAAGGACACGCCGGTCTCGGCATCGCCGGCGCGAATGGCCGCGGCCACGGGGGCCGCCCCCCGCCAGCGGGGCAGCAGCGAGGCATGCAGGCCGATCACGCCGTGGGGCGGGATTGCCAGCACGTTGGGCCGCAGGATCTGGCCGTAGGCGGCCAACACGAACGCATCGGCCTCCGCCGCTGCCAGGGCCGCCAGGGTCTCGGTATCCCGCGAGAGCCTGCGCGGCTGGTACACGGGCACGCCGCGGGCCTCGGCCAGCTCCTTCACCGGCGGCTTGACCAGGCGACGACGCCCGCGCCCTGCCAGCCGGTCGGGCTGGGTCACCACCGCCGCCACCTCGTGGTGCGCCAAGAGCGCCTCCAGCGCCGGCACGCCATAGCCCGGAGTTCCCAAGAAGACGATTCGCGCCATCGCTCCACCTTTCCGCACGTCGTTCACGGGGCCATTCTAGCACAGCTCCCCGGAAGGGGCGAGGGCCGGTATCGGCGGCTCGCCAACAGGCGCGGCGAGCGTTCCGTCGGTCGCCGCGCAACCCGCGCCGGGCGCGCGCGTAGTAGAAGGTAACTATGCTGTAAGGGAGGAGATACCATGGATCCGCTGGATACGTCGACAGGAAGTGGGGGAGGCCGGTTCGACCTGCGCGCACTGCAACCCTGGAACGACCCGGAGCGCGTCACCGAGAACGAGCGCCTGCTGGGCGGGCTCTGCTATGTGAGCCAGATCCTGATCCCCCTGCTCTTTCCCGCCATCATGCTGCTGACCCAGGAGGGCAAGCGCAGCCTGTTCCTCCGCTACCACGCCGTGCATAGCCTGGCCCTCTTGGCGGTCACCATCGTGTACGACCTGATCGCCCTGTTCGCCTTTCTGCTGGTCACCCTGGTGATGGGGTGCCTGTTGTGCATTGCCTGGATCGTTTTTCTCCCGCCCGTGGTCGTGCTGGCCTACTATGGCTGGCAGGCCTTCACCGGTCGCGCTCCCGTGATCCCCTGGGTGAGCGAGACCCTGCAAAAGTACAACCTGCTCTAGCGCGCAGAGGCGCCGTGCGCTGGCGCCGCGCTCCGGCGACGGTTGGCCGTCCCGGCCGGGCTCCGCTATAATGGGTGCGGTGCCGGAGGATCGCCAGGATCGCAGCCGGCGCAGCAGCGGCGACGCCGGAAGGCGGCCTCGCCCCGGTGCGCTGGGCAAGGAGCAGGGGTGACAAACGAGAAGGAATGGGTCCTCAGGCGGCGGGCGCCCGCCGCCTTGTTACGTCGGTGCATGGAGGACGGGCTCGACCCCATCCTGGCCCAGGTGCTCTGCGCCCGGCGCATCGACACCCCCCGCAAGATCCGCGCCTTTCTCAACGCCGCCCAGACGCCCCTGGGCGATCCTTTGGCGATGGCCGATATGGAGCCCGCCGTGGCGCGCATCCGGCGCGCCCTCGAGGCCCAGGAACAGATCGCCGTCTATGGCGACTTTGACGTGGATGGCGTCACCAGCGCGGCGCTGCTGGTCTCGGTGCTGCAGAGCCTGGGCGCCTCGGCGCGCCCCTACATCCCCGATCGCTTCGAGGAGGGCTACGGCCTGAACGACGCGGCCCTGGACCACCTGCGGGCCGATAGAGGCGTGACGCTCTGCATCGCTACCGATTGCGGCGTGCGTTCCTATGACGAGGTGGCCCGCGCCCAGGCCCAGGGCCTCGACATGATCATCGTGGACCATCACTCGGTGCCCGAGTCGCTCCCCCCCGCCGTGGCCGTCATTGACCCCAAGCGCGAGGACAGCAGTTATGCCTTTGAGGAGCTGGCCGGCGTAGGCGTGACCTACCAGCTCTGCCGCGCCCTGTGCGCCGCCCTGCAGGACACCGTCGCCGGGCAGCGCGTGGCGGGCGAGCTGGAGGGCTATCTGGACCTGGTGGCCCTGGGGACCGTGGCCGACATCGTGCCCCTGGTGGATGAGAACCGCACCCTGGCGCTGCACGGCCTGCAACGCCTGCGCACAAGCCCCCGTCCCGGCCTGGTGGCCCTCATGGAGCAGGCAGGGGTGCAGGCCGCCAGAGCGAACAGCATCGACATCGCCTTTCGCCTGGCCCCTCGCCTGAACGCCGCGGGGCGGCTGGAGCACGCCGGGGCTGCCTACAACTTGCTCCGGAGCGAGAGCTATGCCAGCGCCCAACCGCTGGCCGAGGCGCTGGGAGCGATCAACAGCGAGCGCCAGGAGATGGTGGAGCTACAGGTCGCCGAGGCCCAGGCCCAGGTGGACATGGAGCGTCCGCCCCATATCGTGATCATCGCAGGGCCCGACTTTCATGAAGGCATTGTGGGGCTGATCGCCTCGCGCATGCGCGAGCTCCTGTACCGCCCCACCCTGGTGCTGAGGAGCGACGCAGAGACGGGCCTGGCGCGGGGCTCGGCCCGCAGCATCGAAGGTTTCCACATCACCCGCGCCCTGGAGAGCTGCCGCGACCTGCTGCTGCGCTTCGGCGGCCACGAGCAAGCGGCGGGTTTCACGCTGCGCAAAGAGAACCTGCCCGAGTTCCGCGAGCGCCTGCTGGCCTATGCCGGCGAGCACCTCGATGAGGCGCTGCTGACGCCGCGCCTGCTGGTGGATGCCATCGTGCCGCTGGGCGACCTCACCCCCGCGACGGTGGAGGCGCTTGAGGCCCTGGAGCCCTTTGGCAAGGCAAACCCCGAGCCGCTGCTGGCCAGCCTGGATCTCGAGGTCCTGCAGATCCGTCAGATCGGACGGGATGGCAAGCATCTGCGCCTGAACGTGCGCCAGGGAGGCATATCGCTCCCCTGCGTCGCCTTTCGCCAGGGCGAGCTCGCCAACGACTATCGGCCTGGCAGCCGCATCGATATGGTGTTTCGCCCCTCGATGAACGAGTGGCAGGGCACCAGCTCGCTGCAGCTCGTGGTGGAGGCCATCCGGCCCGCTCGCAACGCCTGACCAGCCGTACGTAACCCCCAAATCCTCCATCTGGAACGGCCCATATCCTTCCGGTGGAGGATTCCCCTTTGCCCCCGCGTGCCCTATACTGAGCACAGACTACCTGACACTCGGATGTGTCGCTGCTTGAGGCGCTGACGCCGCTCCTTGGGGCGGCGTCGTTTATTGAGTGAAGAGGTGAGAGATGGCCCTGTCACTGGCAACCGCCAGCTTTGTGATCGAGCGCGATCCTGCGCGCTGCATTGCCTGCCAGGTATGTGTGCGGCAGTGCGCCAACGACGTTCATTTCTACGATGCCGATGATGATGAGGTTCGTTCCCGCGATCTGACCTGCGTCGGCTGCCACCGCTGCGTCACCCTGTGCCCCACCCAGGCACTGACGGTTCGCCAGAACCCCCTGGAGTTCCGTCCCCACGCCAACTGGGCCCCCTCCATCCTGCGCAACATCTACAAGCAGGCCGAATCGGGCGGCATGCTCCTGACGGGCATGGGCGACGATCAGCCCCAGCGCATCTACTGGGATCACATGGTGCTGAACGCCTCGCAGGTGACCAACCCCTCCATCGACCCGGTGCGCGAGCCCATGGAGTTGAGAACCTTCCTGGGGGCCAAGCCGGAGCGCCTGGAGGTGGACGAGGATGGGGACGAGGTGTCGCTGCGCACCGAGCTCACGCCGCAGCTCGAGCTCGAGATCCCCATCATGTTCTCCGCCATGTCGTATGGTTCGATCAGCTTTAACGCGTGCGAGTCGCTGGCGCGGGCCGCCACCGAGGCGGGCACCTACTACAACACGGGCGAGGGCGGCCTGCACCCGGCCCTGTACAAGTACGGCTCCCGCACCATCGCCCAGGTCGCCTCGGGGCGCTTTGGCGTGCACCTGGACTATCTGAACGCCGCCGCCGCTCTGGAGATCAAGATCGGCCAGGGCGCCAAGCCCGGCATCGGCGGCCATCTGCCCGGCGAGAAGGTGACGCTGGATATCTCGCGCACCCGCATGATCCCCCAGGGCACCGACGCGCTCTCGCCGGCGCCCCACCACGACATCTACTCCATCGAGGACTTGCGCCAGCTCATCTACGCCATCAAGGAGGCCACCCACTACCAGAAGCCGGTGAGCGTCAAAGTGGCGGCAGTGCACAACATCGCACCCATCGCCAGCGGCATCGTTCGCGCCGGAGCCGACATCGTCGCCATTGACGGATTGCGCGGCGGCACGGGCGCGGCGCCCACCATGGTGCGCAACAACGTGGGCATCCCCATCGAGCTGGCCATCGCCGCTGTGGACGCCCGTCTGCGCGAAGAGGGCGTTCGCCATCGCGCCTCGCTGGTGGCCGCCGGCAGCATGCGCTGCAGCGCCGATGTGGTCAAGGCCATCGCCCTGGGCGCCGATGCGGTCTATATCGCCACCTCGGCCCTGGTTGCCATGGGCTGCCACCTCTGCCAGCACTGCTACACCGGCAAGTGCAACTGGGGCATCGCTACCCAGGACCCCTATCTGACCAAGCGGCTCAACCCGAACATCGGCGCCCGTCGCCTCTCCAACCTGCTGCGCGCATGGTCGTTGGAGATCAAGGAGATGATGGGCGGCATGGGCATCAACTCGATCGAAAGCCTACGCGGCAATCGCGATCACCTGCGGGGCGTCGGCCTGAATCAGGTGGAGCTGGATGCCCTGGGCATCAAAGCGGCAGGCATGTAGCGACGGGAGCAGACAATGAGCAAGCGTATCGTTATCCACGAAGAATTCTGCATCGGTTGTCGGCTCTGCGAGGTGCACTGCCTCGTGCAGCACTCGTCATCCAAGGATATCGTCAAGGCCTACGGGGGCGAGCGGTCGCACCTGATGCCCCGCCTGATGGTAGAAGAGGATGGCCCTGTGTCCTTTGCCCTGCAGTGCCGCCAGTGTGAGGAGCCAAGCTGCGTCGAGGCCTGCGTCTCCGGCGCCATGCACCGCGATCCCCTCACCGGAACGGTCATGTGCGATGAGGACGTGTGCGTCGGCTGCTGGATGTGCATCATGGTGTGTCCGGCGGGCGCGATCCAGCAGAATCTGCTGGGCACCCGGATCGCCAGCAAATGCGACCTGTGCTACGGCGCCGACATCCCCGCCTGCGTGGCCCATTGCCCCAACGAGGCGCTGACCTTTGAGGTTATTGACGAGAAAGGAGCCGCGTCGTGAGAGCGGTCATCATCGGTAACTCGGCCACCGCCGTGGGCGCCATCGAGGCGCTGCGCGCCGTGGATCAGCGCGCCGAGGTGCTGGTCATCTCGGAGGAATCGCACCTGATCTACTCGCGCCCCCTGCTCTCCCATTACCTGGGGGGCGAGATCTCTTGCAGCCGCCTCGCCTACCGGGCCAGCGACTTTTACACCCAGCACGACGTGACGCCGATCCTGGAGACCCGGGCGACGGCGATCGACGTGGAAGGCCATCAGGTTCTCACCGCCGACGGGACCGCCATCCCCTACGACAAGCTGCTGATCGCCACGGGAGGGGTTCCCATCGTGCCCCCCACGCCGGGGATCGATACCCAGGGCGTGTTCACCTTCACGCGGCGCGCTGACGTGGAAGGCATCCTGAGCCATCTCGAGGCCCATGGCGGCAAGCGAGCCGTCGTCGTGGGCGGCGGCATGATCGGCATCAAGGCGACCGATGCTCTCCTCAAGCGGGGAATGCATGTCACCATGATCGAGCTCGCCCCGCGCATCCTGGGGGCCGCCCTCGATAGCACCGCCTCGCGCCTGATGACGAATCTGCTACACGACGCGGGCGTAGACGTGCTCACAGGCAACACGGCCACCGAGATCCAGAGCCGCGACGGGCGTGTCAGCGGCGTCACCCTGCGAGATGGTGACCCCATCGAATGCGACGTGATGATCTTTGGCATCGGCGTGCGCCCCAATACGGCACTGGTGCAGGGCACCGATATCCAGGTAAACCGGGGCATTGTGGTGGACGAGTACATGCGCACCAGCGCGCCCGATATCTATGCTGCGGGCGACGTGGCCGAGGCCTATGACCTGGTGGTGGACATGAACCGCACCGTTGCCATCTGGCCCAACGCCTATCGCCAGGGGGCCATCGCGGGCGCCCACATGGTGGGCATCGAGACGCCCGACCAGGGCGGCGTGGCCATGAACGCCATCGAGGTCCACGGGGTGCCGGCGATCTCGGTGGGTAACTCGAACCTGGAGGACGTTCCGGACCACGAGTTCCTGACCGATCTGGACGAGCGCGCCCCCCGCTACAAGCGCCTCGTCCTCAAGGACAACCGGCTGGTGGGGGCGATCCTGGTGGGTCGCATCAACCGCGCCGGCATCTATACCGGGCTGATCCGTCAAAAGATCGATGTGGGCGCCAGCCGCGCCGCGCTGATGAGCGAGCAGTTCGGACTACTTTCGCTGCCGGACCGCTACCGCAAGCATGTAGTTACCGGCGAAGGCATCGAGGTATAAGGGAGGAGCGCCATGAGTTGGGCCACCCAGGAAAATCGTTACGGAGATGACAAAGTATTCGACGCCTGCGGCCTGTTCGGGTTTATCGATACGTCAGGCGCCATGCACGATGGCCACGCCGTGATCAAGGCCCTCATCTCGATGAAGGAACGCGGCAATGGCTTGGGCTCCGGCTTCGCCGTCTATGGCGCCTACCCCGACTTTGCCGACCTGTACGCGCTGCACATCATGTGCCGCAACGAGACCGGCCGCCAGGAGCTGGAGGCGCGCCTCCGCCAGGGATGGACCATTGTGCACGACGAGCCGATCCCCCACCGCGAGGTGGCGGGGGTGCTGGATGCGCCCATCCTGTGGCGCTACTTTGCCGCACCCCACGGCGAGCGCACCCCCGGCCTCTCCGAGGAGGATGACGTGGTGCGCCAGGTCATGGCCATCAACACCGAGATGAACGACGCCTTTATCTACTCCAGCGGCAAGAACATGGCCATCTTCAAGGGCGTGGGGCACCCGGAGCAGATCGCCGAGTACTATCGCGTCGAGGAATACTATGGCTACCTCTGGGTGGGCCATAACCGCTTCCCCACCAACACGCCCGGCTGGTGGGGTGGCGCCCATCCCTTTGGCTTGCTGGATTGGTCGGTGGTCCACAACGGCGAGATCTCGTCCTACGGCGCCAACCGCCGCTACCTCGAGGCCCACGGCTACCAGTGCACCATGCAGACCGACACCGAGGTGATCGCCTACGCGTCGGACCTGGTCATGCGGCGACACGGGCTATCGCCCCGCGTGGCGGCCCTGGTCTTTGCTAGCCCCCTGTGGGATGAGATCCAGCACCTGCCGGCGGAGGAGCAGCGTCTCTGCCGCGCCGTGCGCCAGACCTATGGCTCGCTGCTGCTGAACGGCCCGTTCACCATCATCATCGCGCATCAGGGCGAGATGGTGGGCCTGGGCGACCGCATCCGCCTGCGGCCCTTGGCTGTGGGCATCAAAGAGGACATCCTGTACGTCTCTTCCGAGCTGTCGGCCATCCATCTGGTGCAGCCCGAGATCGAGTACACCTGGACGCCCGAGGGTGGCCAGGCCATCGTCGGCCGGCTGGGCCAGCGGCCGCAGCCGCCCGAGCACATCTCGCCGCGCGAGCGCATCACCGAAAGGGAGTTGAGCTATGGCTGAGGCAACACTGGGCGTCGCTCGCCGCCAGTCGCTGGCGGGCGAGGTGGTGGTGGATTGCGAGGGGCGGCACTATCGCGAGGTGAACCACGAGCTGCGCGAGCTGGTGGACCAGGGCGTCGAGAGCCTGCGGCTGATCCATGTGGCGGGCCAGCGCTACCTGGGGACCAACCTGCAGCGCCCGGTGCGCATCACCATCGAGGGCGTGCCCGGCAACGATCTGGGCGCTTTTATGGATGGCCCGCGCATCCAGGTGCTTGGCGATGCCCAGGATGGCTGCGGCAACACGATGAACAGCGGCGTGTTGGCCATCCACGGATCGGCGGGCGATATCATCGGGCACTCGATGCGCGGCGGCACGATCTACGTCCGCGATAACGTGGGCTATCGCGTGGGCATCCACATGAAGGAGTACGGCGATACCAAGCCGGTGATCGTCATCGGCGGAACGGCGCAGCACTTTCTCGGCGAATACATGGCCGGCGGCGTGCTGATCGTCCTTGGCCGTCACCTCCCGTTGGACAAGATGCACCCCTCACGCTATATTGGCGCGGGGATGCACGGAGGCGTGATCTATATCGCGGGCCAGGTGAACGAGGTGTTCCTGGGCAAAGAGGTGGGCGTGCTGCCCCTGAGCGATGCCGACCGCGAGGCGCTCACAACCCATGTGACGGAGTACGCCAGGATCTTTGGGCAGGATGCCCAGGCTCTGTTGGCCAGGCCGTTCGCCAAGCTCTATCCCAAGGCCGTGCGTCCCTACGGGAGGCTATACGCGTACTGAGCAACAGATTGAGAGGTGCCTTCTTGCTTGACGCACTGCGAATCAGCCCGGAAGAAGAGGTTGCCCGCATCGCTGGTTTCATCACCCGTCACCTCAACGATGCGGGCTATTCGCGCGCCGTGTTGGGCGTTTCCGGAGGCGTAGATTCGGCCCTGGTGGCCGCCCTCTGCGCCCGCGCCCTGGGCCCGGAAAACGTCTATGGCATGCTGCTGCCCTATGCAACCAGCAACCCGCAAAGCGCGGCCCACGGGCGCCTGGTCTGCGAGCAACTGGGGATCCCCCACAGCCTGTTCGAGATCACACCCATGGCGGAGCCTCTGATGGCCCGCGACGCCGCCATCACCAGCGTGCGCAAGGGCAACATTATGTCGCGTTGCCGCATGGTCGTCCTGTTCGACCAGTCGGCAGCCTGGAACGGCCTTGTGATGGGCACCGGCAACCGCACCGAGGCGCTGCTGGGCTACTTTACCCTGTATGGTGATAGCGCCTGCGCCCTGCGGCCCATCGTGCATCTCTACAAGTGCCAGGTGCGCGCCCTGGCCGTGCATCTGGGGTTGCCGGAAGAGGTCGTGGCCAAGGCCCCCAGCGCCGACCTCTGGGCAGGCCAGACCGACGAGGGCGATCTGGGCTTTAGCTATGACGAGGCCGACCAGATCCTCTACCTTCTCACCGAGGCGGGGCTGAGCGAGCAAGAAGCAGCCCAGCAGGGATTCGACCTGTCCGTAGTCCAGGCCGTCAAGCGCCGCATGGAGCGGTATGCCTTCAAGCTGCGCGAGCCCGCCGGTCTGTGCACCGTGGCCGAGGCGAGGCGCAAGAGATAGCAGGCGTGCGCGAGAGCGGGCGCCACACGCGCAGAGACGGCGGCTCGGGCCATGCCTCTGCGTTTTCGGGTGCCTCGGTGAGAGATGAGGGCAACGTCAAGAGCATAGTAAGGGGAGTACCGATGCAAGTGACCAAAGGCCTGTTGGCCCTGGAGGATGGTAGCCTGTTCGAGGGCGTATCCATGGGCGCCGAAGGCGAGTTCGTCGGCGAGGTAGTGTTCAACACCTCCATGACGGGCTATCAGGAGATCATCACTGACCCCTCCTATTGGGGCCAGATGGTCGCCTTCACCTGTCCGCACATCGGCAACGTAGGCGTCAACCTGGAGGATGCCGAGTCGCGCCAGCCCTTTGTGCGCGCTGTCATCGCCCGTCAGATCGCCGAGCGCCCCAGCAACTGGCGCGCCACCCAGACTCTCCCGGACTATCTCAGGGCCACGGGCGTACCGGCCCTCTCTGGCGTGGACACGCGGCGGCTGACCCTCACCCTGCGCAACAAGGGCGTCATGCGCGGCGCCCTCTCGACGGTGAATCTGGATCAGGCGCGTCTGCAGGAGATGGCCCGCAATGCACCCGACATGAGCGATCTGGCGCCTGTCAACGAGGTTACGCTCCCCGAGCGCGAGGCGTGGTCAGAGGAAGTCGCGCCCCACTGGGTGGAGCACGCCGACACCATCGAAGAGGTGACGGCGGAGGCCCCGCACGTGGTGGTGGTGGATTGCGGCGTCAAGCACAACATCCTGCGGCTACTGGCAGCCCTGGGCGCCCGAGTCACCGTGGTGCCCTCCACCGCCAGCGCCGAGGAGGTGTTGATGCTGGCGCCCGACGGGGTGTTGCTCTCCAATGGCCCTGGCGATCCCGACCAGGCGCTGGACGTGGTGGCGTTGACCCGCGACCTGCTGGGCCGCAAGCCGATCATGGGCATCTGCCTCGGCCACCAGATCATCGGGCTGGCCGTGGGCGGGCGCACCTACAAGCTGCCTTTTGGCCACCACGGCGGCAACCACCCAGTGCAAGACCTGCGCACCGGCCAGGTAGCGATCACCGCCCAGAACCACAACTATGCCGTGGATGCAGACTCGATGCGGGACCTGCCCTTTGAGATCACCCATATCAACCTGTACGATAACACGGTAGAGGGCATGCGCCATCGAGAGCTGCCCGTGTGGAGCATACAGTACCACCCGGAGGCCTCGCCTGGCCCCCACGATAGCCTGGGGCTGCTGCGCGAGTTCGTGGCCTCGCTGACAAAAGAGAGAATCCGCTGATGCCCAAACGCACGGACCTGCACAAGATCCTGATCATCGGTTCCGGGCCCATCGTCATCGGCCAGGCCTGCGAGTTCGACTACTCCGGGACCCAGGCGTGCAAGGCCCTGCGCGAAGAGGGCTATACCACGCTGCTGGTGAACTCGAACCCAGCCACCATCATGACTGACCCGGCCACCGCCGATATCACCTACATCGAGCCCCTCACGGTGCCTGTGCTGGAGCGCATCATCGCCAAGGAGCGGCCCGACGCCATCTTGCCCACCATGGGCGGGCAGACGGGCCTCAACCTGGCCATGGCTCTGGAGCAGGAGGGCATCCTGGCCCGCTACGGCGTCGAGCTGATCGGCGCCCGCGCCGAGGCCATTGACCTGGCCGAGGACCGCGACCTGTTCAAGCAGGCAATGCTGGAGATCGGCCTGGAGGTGCCCCACAGCGAGGCCGTGCGCAACCTGGCCGATGCCCAGCGGGTGCTGGAGCAGATCGGCCTGCCGGCCATCATCCGCCCCTCGTTCACCCTGGGCGGCTCTGGCAGCGGCATCGCCTACAACCGCGAGGATTTCGAGCGCATGGTGCAGCGCGGCCTGGACCAGAGCCCGACCCATCAGGTGCTCATCGAGGAATCGGTCATCGGCTGGAAAGAGTTCGAGCTGGAGGTCATGCGCGACGCCGATGACGGCTTTGTCGTGATCTGCTCCATCGAGAACCTGGACCCTATGGGCGTGCACACGGGGGATAGCATCACCATCGCCCCCGCCCAGACCCTGACCGACAAGGAGTACCAGGTACTTCGCGATATGGCCCGCCGGGTGATGCTGCGCGTGGGCGTCGAGACCGGCGGCTCCAACGTCCAGTTCGCCGTGCACCCCGAGACGGGGCGCACGCTGGTGATCGAGATGAACCCGCGCGTATCGCGCAGCTCCGCCCTGGCCAGCAAGGCCACCGGCTTCCCCATCGCCAAGATCGCAGCCAAGCTGGCCGTCGGCTATCGCCTTCACGAGCTGCCCAACGATATCACCCGCGAGACCCCCGCCTCTTTCGAGCCGATGCTGGACTATGTGGTCGTCAAGATCCCCCGCTGGAACATGGAAAAGTTCCCCCAGGCGGATCCCACCCTGGGCACCCAGATGAAGTCGGTGGGAGAGGTGATGGCCATTGGGCGGACCTTCGCCGAGGCCCTGCAGAAGGGTCTCTCCTCACGCGAGGACAATCGCGACAGTCTCTTTGACGCCGAGGCAGCCCTTGCCAGCATGGACGAGATCCGCCACCGGCTGATCGAGCCCACGCCCGACCGCGTCTTTTACCTGGTAGCGGCCCTGGATCGCGGCATGTCGGTAGCCGAGATCGCCCGCCTGAGCGGCATGGACCCCTGGTTCCTGGACGAGATCGATGCCTTGCGAACCCTGCGGGATGCCATCGCCGGTCGCCCCCTGGCCGACATCACGGCCGAGGAGATGCGCGAACTCAAGCGCGCCGGGTTCTCCGATGCGGTCATCGGACGTCTGGTCTCGCCTGCAGCCGACGAGCTGGCCGTGCGCGCCCATCGCCTTTCTCTGGGCGTCGCCCCCGTCTACTCGCGGGTGGATACGTGCGCCGCCGAGTTCCCCGCTCTGACGCCCTACCTCTATAGCAACTACGAGTCGGTCTGCGAGGCCGAGCCCACCCAGCGGAAAAAGATCGTCGTGCTGGGCAGTGGCCCGAACCGCATCGGCCAGGGCATCGAGTTCGACTACTCGTGCGTCCACGCCACCATGGCGCTGCGCGACCGGTACGAGACCGTGATGGTCAACTGCAACCCGGAGACCGTCTCCACCGACTACGACACCTCGGACAGGCTGTACTTCGAGCCGCTCACCTTCGAGGACGTCATGGAGGTGTACGAGGCGGAGCGGGCCGCCGGCCCGGTGGCCGGCGTCATCGTGCAGCTGGGCGGTCAGACGCCGCTCTCGCTCGCCCAGCGACTGGCTGACGCCGGCGTGCCCGTCCTCGGCACCCAGCCCGCCGCCATCGACGCCGCCGAGGACCGCGGCGCCTTCGGCGCGGTGCTGGCGGACGCTGGACTGCCCGCGCCCGCCTTCGGGACCGCGATCACCGCCGCGGAGGCGGTGGCGGTGGCGACCGACATCGGCTACCCGGTGCTCGTCCGCCCCTCGTACGTGCTCGGCGGGCGGGGCATGGAGATCGTCTACGACGAGCACCAGTTGCGCGACTACCTCGTCCGCAGTGCCTCCGACATGTCCGCCTCGACCGGACCGCTCCTCATCGACCGCTTCCTCGACGACGCCATCGAGATCGACGTCGACGCCCTGTACGACGGCACCGAGCTCTTCCTCGGCGGCGTGATGGAGCACATCGAGGAGGCGGGGATCCACTCGGGCGACTCGGCGTGCGTCCTCCCCCCGGTCCACCTCGCGCAGGCGGTGGTGGACCGGATCCGCGACTCGACCGAGGCGATCGCCGCCGGCGTCGGTGTGCGCGGCCTGGTCAACATCCAGTACGCCCTCGTCTCGGACGTCCTCTACGTCATCGAGGCCAACCCCCGGGCCTCCCGCACGGTGCCGTTCGTCTCCAAGGCCACGGGCGTGCCGCTCGCCAAGGCGGCGGCCCGGATCATGACGGGGTCGAGCATCGCGGACCTGCGCGCGGAAGGGCTCCTCCCGGAGCGGGACGGCACGCGGGTGGACCTCGACGCCCCGATGAGCGTGAAGGAGGCGGTGCTGCCGTTCAAGCGCTTCCTGACCAGGGAGGGCAAGGTGGTGGACACCATCCTCGGCCCCGAGATGCGGTCCACCGGTGAGGTGATGGGCATCGACGTCGACTTCCCGCGCGCCTTCGCGAAGTCCCAGATGGGCGCCTACGGCGGCCTGCCGACCGGTGGCACCGCCTTCATCTCGGTGGCGGACAGGGACAAGCGGTCCATCATCTTCCCCGCCGCGCACCTCGTGTCCCTCGGGTTCACGATCCTCGCCACCGACGGCACCGCGGCGGTGCTGCGCCGCAACGGCATCCCCTCCACCGTGGTGCGGAAGGCCTCCGCGGGTCGCGGACCCGACGGCGAACCGACGATCGTGGACCTCATCACCTCGGGTGCGGTGGACATCGTGGTGAACACCCCGAACGGGCAGGGCGCCCGCATCGACGGCTACGAGATCCGCACGGCCACGACGGCGGCGGACAAGGCGATCGTCACCACGGTGCAGCAGTTGGGGGCCGCCGTTCGCGCCATCGAGGGCATGTCCCAGCCGATGACCGTGACGTCGATGCAGGAGTATCACCGGAGGATGGCATGAACCTCGGAGCGCGCCTCGCGGACGCCATGGCCGACCGGGGGCCGCTGTGCGTCGGCATCGACCCCCACCCGGGCCTGCTCGGCGCCTGGGGCCTGGCGGACTCGGCGGCCGGGGTGCGGGAGTTCTCGCTGCGCGTGGTCGAGGAACTCGCCGGCACGGCGGCGGCGCTGAAACCCCAGTCGGCGTTCTTCGAACGTCACGGGGCGGCGGGCATCGCGGCTCTCGAGGAGGTCCTCGCCGCCTGCCGCGACGCCGGGGTCCTCTCGATCCTCGACGTCAAGCGAGGCGACATCGGCTCCACCATGACCGCCTACGCCGAGGCCTACCTGCGGCCCGGGGCGCCGCTCGAGGCGGACGCCATCACCGCCAGCCCCTACCTCGGCGTCGGGTCCCTCACCCCTGCGATCGACCTCGCCCTCACGCACGGCAAGGGCGTCTTCGTCCTCGCGCTCACCTCAAACCCCGAGGGAGCCACGGTGCAGCACGCGCGGGCAGGGGACACCTCCGTGGCCGGGTCCGTCTGCGCCCACGCGGCCGCCGTGAACGCCCCGTTCGGGGGCGTCGGCCCCGTGGGCCTGGTGGTCGGGGCCACCGTGGGCGACGCCGTCGCCCGCCTCGGCCTGGACCTCGCGGCCACGGGCTCGATCCTCCTCGCCCCCGGCGTGGGTGCGCAGGGCGGCACGGTCACGACGCTCCGGGACGTCTTCGGGCTCGCGTTCGACCGGGTGCTCGCCTCGGTGTCCCGCTCGGTGCTCGCCGCAGGCCCCGGTGCCCTCGCAGGAGCGGCACGCGCCGAGATCACGGGGCTGCGGGGCCCGGCCTGAGCCCGAAACGGCCACCAAGTCCGCGGGATGGGGCTATTTTTCAGGCAAGACTCCCTCGTCCTCCAGGAGCTCCACGTGGCACTACCCGCACTGACCCCAGAACAACGCGCTGCTGCCCTCGAGAAGGCGGCCGAGGCGCGGGCGCAGCGCGCGCAGATGAAGGGCCGGCTGAAGAGCGGCGAGGTCGCCCTCTCCGCCGTCCTCGTCCAGGCGGAGACGGACGAGGCCCTCGCCAAGATGAAGGTCGTCTCCCTGCTCGAATCCCTCCCGGGCGTCGGCCACGCGACCGCGCGGTCCCTGATGGAGCGCATCGGGATCTCCGAGGCTCGGCGCGTGCGGGGCCTCGGACCACACCAGCGAGCCGCCCTCGTGGAGCGATTCGGCTGATCACCCAGGCCGCTGCGACAATGGGGACATGAATCGTCCCCCCGCCCGGCTAGCCGTGGTCGCCGGCCCGTCCGGCGTCGGCAAGGGCACCGTCATCCGGGAGCTGCGTGACCGCCACCCCGAGGTCTGGTTGTCGGTGTCCGCGACGACCCGCCGCCCCCGGCCCGGGGAACGCGACGGCGAGCACTACCATTTCGTCGACGACGCCACCTTCGACTCCCTCGTGGCCCAGGGCGACATGCTCGAGTGGGCGCAGGTCTTCGGCCTGGACAGGTACGGCACCGTGCGCCACGCCGTCCTGGACCGGCTCGCAGCCGGGCATCCCGTCATCCTGGAGCTGGACCTGGAGGGAGCACGCCAGGTGCGCCGCGCGATGCCGGAGGCCGTCCAGGTGTTCATCGCGCCCCCGTCGTTCGAGGATCTCGCCCGGCGGCTCGAGGGCCGGGGCACGGAGGACGAGACGGTGCGCGAGCGCCGCCTCGCGACCGCGCGCGTGGAACTCGCGGCGCGGGAGGAGTTCGACCACGTCATCGTGAACGACGACGTCGATCGGGCAGTGAGCGAGCTCGCCGAGGTCATGGGGCTGGCATCCCGTAGAATGGACCACAGCAGGCCGGCGACCGCCGGCCGCAGGGAAGGTTGATCATTGTCCGGTACCGTTGCGCAGCCCACGGGGATCACGAACCCCCCGATCGATGAACTGCTGAAGAACGTCGACTCCAAGTACGCCCTCGTGATCTACGCCTCCAAGCGCGCCCGCCAGATCAACTCCTACAACTCCCAGCTCCAGGAGGGGCTGCTCGAGTTCGTGGGGCCGCTGGTCCCCGCGACGCAGGAGGACAAGCCGCTGTCCATCGCGATGCGTGAGATCGACGAGGGCATGCTCCGCATGGACGCCACCACCGGCGACTGATGGCCCGCGTCGTCCTCGGCGTCACCGGGGGGATCGCGGCCTACAAGGCCGCCCTGCTGCTGCGGCTCCTCACCGCCGACGGGCACGAGGTCCAGGTGGTCCCCACCGCGAACGCGCTGCGGATGGTGGGCGAGGCCACGTGGCGCGCCCTCTCCGGCCGCCCGGTCCACACCACCGTGTGGGAGGATCCCACCGAGCACGTCGAACTCGGGAAGTGGGCGGACCTCGTGGTGGTCGCGCCCGCGACCGCGAACCTCCTCGCGAAGGCGGCGCACGGCCTGGCCGACGACCTCCTGAGCACCACGCTCCTCATGGCGACGTGCCCGGTGCTCGTGGTGCCGGCGATGCACACCGAGATGTGGCGGAACGCCGCCACCCGCGCGAACGTCGAGACGTTGCGGGGAAGGGGCGTCGTCGTGATGGAGCCCGCAGTGGGCCGGCTCACCGGGCCGGACTCCGGGCCGGGGCGCCTCCCCGAACCGGAGGAGATCCACGCCGCCGCGACCGAGCTGCTGCATCCCCTCGCGGACGGCCCCCTGACCGGTGCACGCGTGCTCGTGACGGCCGGTGGCACGCGCGAGTCGCTCGACCCGGTCCGGTTCCTCGGGAACCGGTCCTCCGGTCGCCAGGGCATCGAGATCGCCCGGGCCGCCGCCGCCGCGGGTGGCGAGGTGACCCTCGTCGCGGCCAACGTCGATCCGGCCCTCCTCGCCGGCCTCGCGGCGTCCGTGGCCACGGTCTCGACGACGGCGGAACTCGAGGCGGCCGTGGCCGGCAGTGACGCGGACGTCATCGTGATGGCGGCCGCCGTGGCGGACTACCGGCCCGCCGCCGTCGCCGGGCACAAGCTGAAGAAGGCCCCCGACGGGGGCCTGACCCTCCGGCTCGAGCAGACGCCGGACATCCTCGCCGGCCTCGTCGCACGGCGCCGCCCCGGGCAGGTGATCGTCGGGTTCGCCGCCGAGACGGGCGACGACGCCGCCTCCGCCCGGCAGCACGCCGAGGCCAAGGCCCGTCGGAAGGGCGCGGATCTCCTGGTGTTCAACGAGGTGTCCGAGACGCGCGGCTTCGGCGACGTGCCCAACGAGGTCGTCATGCTGGATGCGGCCGGAACCGCGGTCGGACGTGCCGCGGGCACCAAGGCCGAGGTCGCCCGCAGGGTGGTCGAGACGCTGGCGGGGCTGCGCACGCGGCTAGGATGACGCGGTGACCGAGCTGCGCCTCTTCTCCTCCGAGTCCGTGACCGAGGGCCATCCCGACAAGGTCTGCGACCGCATCTCCGACGCGATCCTCGACGCCCTCCTCGAACAGGACCGGGCCGCCCGGGTCGCGGTGGAGACGATGGTCACCACGGGCCTCGTGCACGTGGCCGGGGAGGTCACCACCACCGGTTACGCCGAGATCCCCCAGATCATCCGCTCCGAGGTCCGGGACATCGGGTACACCTCCTCCGACATCGGCTTCGACGGCGACTCCTGCGGGGTCTCCGTCTCGATCGGGCAGCAGTCGCCCGACATCGCGGGAGGGGTGGACAAGTCGTGGGAGGTGCGGGCCGGCGAGGTGCAGGACCCCTATGACTTCCAGGGCGCGGGGGACCAGGGCCTCATGGTGGGCTACGCCTGCACCGAGACGCCCGTCCTCATGCCCCTGCCCATCCACCTGTCGCACCGTCTCACCGAGCAGCTCGCGCACGTGCGGCGTGAGAACGTCGTCGAGGGGCTGCGCCCGGACGGCAAGGCCCAGGTCACCATCGGGTACGACGGGGAGACGCCCCGCAGCGTCGAGACGGTGGTGCTCTCCACCCAGCACGCCGCGGACCTCACCTGGGGTGAACTGGACGAGATGATCCGGCTGTCCGTCATCGACCCAGTCCTCGGGGAGCACGCCGCCGGCCTCGACACCTCGCGCCTGCAGGTGTTCGTGAACCCGGCGGGGCCGTTCGTCGTCGGGGGCCCCATGGGGGACGCCGGCCTGACGGGACGCAAGATCATCGTGGACACCTACGGCGGGATGGCACGCCACGGCGGTGGCGCATTCTCGGGCAAGGATCCCTCGAAGGTGGACCGGTCCGCCGCCTACGCGATGCGCTGGGTGGCCAAGAACGTGGTGGCCGCCGGGCTCGCCACGCGGTGCGAGGTGCAGGTGGCCTATGGCATCGGGATCGCCCACCCGGTTGGACTGCATGTCGAGACGTTCGGCACCGAGACCGTGGACCCGGCCCGCATCCGTCAGGCGATCCGCGAGGTGTTCGACCTGCGGCCCGCCGCGATCATTGACGCCCTCGACCTGCTGCGCCCCATCTACCGCGCCACCTCGGCGTACGGCCACTTCGGGCGCGAGCTGCCCGAGTTCACGTGGGAGTCCACCGGCCGCGCCCAGGCACTGCGGGATGTCTGCGGAGCGTGATTCGATAACCGGGTGAGCGACCAGCTGCCCATCCCCGAGCTCTCCGGACGTCCCGGACGGCCGGCCCGCGTGGCGGCAGTGGCGCTCGACACCCCCGTCCCCCACCTGGACCAGGAGTTCGACTACTCGATCCCCGAGGAACTCGTCGGCGTCGCGCCGGGAGTCCGCGTGACCGTGCCCCTCGCGGGGCGCCTCGTGGGCGGGTGGGTCACCGAGGTGCGCACCTCGACGACCCATCCCGGGCGCCTCAGCCCGATCCGGCGCCTGGTCTCGCCGGTGCCCGTCCTCACCCCCGAGGTCCTCCAGCTCTGCCGCGACGTCGCCCGGGCGAACGCCGGCACCCTGCCGGACGTCCTCCGGCTGGCGGTGCCCGCCCGGCAGGCCCGCATCGAGACGGCCGCCGACCTCACCCCGCGGCCGGTCGCGCCGATCCCCGCACCCGTCTCCGGTTGGGAGGAGTACACCGGCGGTCCGGCCCTCCTCCGCCACCTCCGGGAGGGTTCCTCGCCCCGGGCCGTCTGGACGGCGCTGCCGGGCGTGGCCGGCGGCCTGCCGGCGTGGATCGCCGAGCTGCGCACCGCCGTCGCCGCGACGCTCGCCTCGGGACGGCGCGCCCTGGTGGTCGTGCCGACGACGCGCGAGGTGGATCAGGTGCACGGGGAACTCGCCACCGTGGCCCCGGCCGTCCGGTACCACGGTGACCTCACGCCGGCAGCCCGCTACCGGGCCTTCCTGGCGATCCTCGCGGGCCACGTCGACATCGTCGTCGGCACGCGGTCCGCGGCGTTCGCCCCCGTGCCGGATCTCGGCCTCGTCGCCCTGTGGGACCCGGACGACGACAACCTGCGGGAGCAGCACGCGCCGTACCCCACCGCCCTGGGAGTCGTCAGCCATCGCCGCTCGTGCGCGCTCCTGGTGGGGTCGTACTCCAGGAGTGTGATCACCCAACAGCTCATCGTCGACGGCTGGGCGCAGCCCCTGGGGGCGGCGCGCGCCGTCGTGCGGGAGCGGGCCCCACGGGTGGAGGCGCCGGACACCGGCGACCTGCGCGGGGAGGCACTCCGGCTGCCGTCCGCGGCCTTCCAGCTCGTGCGACAGGCCCTCGAGTCCGGGCCCGTGCTCATCCACGTGCCGCTCGCGGGCTACCTTCGCTCCATCCGGTGCGCCAACTGCCAGGGCCAGGTGCGGTGCCGGCACTGCGGGGGGCCCCTCGCGCTGGGTCACGCCGGTGCCGTGTCGTGCGGGTGGTGCGGGCGGCACCAGGTGGTGACCTGCCCGGCCTGCGGGTCGGGGAGGCTGTCGGCCTTCTCCGTGGGCTCGGAACGCACGAGCGAGGAGATCGCCCGTGCCTTCCCGGGAGTCCGCGTCGTCCTGTCCACCGCACGCACGGGGATCACGGCGTCCGTCGACTCCCGGCCGGCCCTGGTGATCGCCACCCCCGGCAGCGAACCCGTGCCGGAGGGCGGCTACGCCGCCGCGCTCATCCTCGACGCAGCCGTCGCCACCGCCCGAACGGCGCTGGACACGGGGTCCGTCGCCCTCGACCGCTGGCTCACCGCGCTCGCGCTGGTCAGGGGCGCGGCTGCCGGCGGGCGGGCGATGATCCTCGGCAACCCGGACCCGGCCGTCGCCCAGGCGTGCGTCCGCTGGGACCCCGCCGGGTTCGCCCAGCGGGAGCTCGACGAGCGCGGCGAGCTCCACTTCCCGCCGGTCTGGCGCCTCGCCAAGCTCGACGGCGCCACGGCCGCCCTCACCGCCGTCGCGCGCGAGCTCGCCGGCACGCCGCACCTCGAGCTGCTCGGCCCCGTCGACGGGCACCTGATCGCGCGGGTGCCCCGGGCGGCCGGGCGTGACCTGCTCGGCCGGCTGCGGGCGATCCAGGTGGAGCGCAGCGCGCGGAAGGAGGAGGTGGTGCGCGTCCATGTCGACCCGTCCGACCTCTGACCCCACCGCGGTGGTGTGGGACTTCGGCAACGTCCTGGTGCGCTGGGACCCGTGGCTGGCGGTCCGTGACCGGTACACCAGCGGGGAGTGGGAGGATTTCCTGTCCCGTTCCGGTTTCGACGCCCTCAACCGCCGGTGCGACGCCGGCACCACGCGAGCGGCGGGGGTCGCGGAGCTGGCCCGGGCCGATCCGTGGCTCGCGGAGGTCTACGCCCACTACGCCCGCCGGATGGGGCACTCGCTCGCCGGCCCGGTCGCGGGAACCTGGGAACTGGTCCGCACCCTCGCCCGGCGCGGCGTCCCGCAGTACGGGCTCACCAACTGGCCCGCGGAGGACTACCACCACGCGGAGCGCGCGATCGGCGTCCTGCCCCTCCTCGATGGGGTGGTGGTGTCCGGTCGGGTGGGAGTCGCGAAGCCCGACCCGGCCATCTTCCGGATCCTCCTCGACCGTTTCGCTCTCCAGCCGGAGCGCACCGTGTTCGTCGACGACGGCGCCGCGAACGTCGCGGCGGCGCGCCGCCTCGGCTTCCGGGCGGTGCTCTTCCACGACGCCGGGCAGCTCGCGCGGGTGCTCGTGGGCAATGGGCTCCTCCCCTCGTAGGATGTCCTGTTGTGCGACTGATCTTCGCCGGGACCCCGGACACCGCCGTTCCCGCCCTCGAGGCGCTCCTGGCCTCGCGGCACGAGCTGGTCGGCGTCCTGACGCGGGCCGACGCCCCGCGGGGGAGGGGACGCCGACTGGAGGAGTCACCCGTCTCCGTCCGCGCCGCGCAGGAGGGCCTGCCGGTCCTGAAGCCGCACACCCTCCGCGACCCCGGGGTGCAGGCGCAGATCGCCGCACTCGGGGCCGAGGCCGCCGCGGTCGTCGCCTACGGCCTCCTCGTGCCACCACCCCTGCTCGCCCTGTACCCGTGGGTGAACCTCCACTTCTCCCTGCTGCCCCGTTGGCGGGGTGCCGCCCCCGTCCAGCGTGCGATCCTCGCCGGAGACACGGAGACCGGCGCGTGCGCGTTCCTCCTCGAGGAGGGCCTCGACACCGGGCCCGTCCTCGCCTCCCTGACGCGGCCGATCGGCCCCCGCGAGACGGCCTCCGAGGTGCTCGCCGATCTCGCGCGCACCGGCGCGGACCTGCTGGTCGGCGCCTTCGACGCCCTCGAGGACGGCAGCGCAGTGCCACTCCCACAACCCGCGACCGGCGTGACGCTCGCCCCTCGCCTCACGACGGGTGAGGCGCGCGTGCGGTGGGCAGCCGGCCCGGACGCCGTCGGCCGCCATGTCCGCGCCTTCCACCCCGGAGCCTGGAGCGCCCTCGCAACCGGACAGCACGTCAAGATCGGCCCCATCGAGCCCGGCGACGTCGCGCTGGAGTCCGGCGAGGTCGCCGTCGACGGGGACGTGCTCGTGGGGACGGGGACGGGCTCCGTGCGGCTCGGCACGGTGGCCCCGGCGGGGAAGTCGTGGATGGAGGCGCGGGCGTGGGCCCGTGGCCTGCGTGGCACCGTGCGGTTCGAGGACGCATGAACCGCCCGCCGACCGCCGACCCCGTCCGCCTCCTCGCCCACCGGGTCCTGTCAGCCGTCGAGACCGACGACGCCTACGCCAACCTCGTGCTGCCCGGCGCCCTGCGGGACGCCGGCCTGGAGGGACGCGACGCGGCGTTCGCCACCGAGCTGGTGTACGGCACGTCGCGCCTCCAGGGCCGGTACGACGCCATGATCGAGGCCACCATCCAGGGGCGCGGCGTCGACCGCCTCCAACCGGCCATGCGGATCGCCCTACGGATGGGCGCCCACCAGATCCACGCGATGCGCGTCCCCAGCCGGGCGGCCGTCTACGAGACCGTGAACCTGGTGAAGGTGGTCGCCGGGCCTGCTCCCGTCGCCATGGCCAACGCCGTGCTCCGCCGCATCGCCGATCGGACCCTGGAGGACTGGGAGGAGCAGATCCTCGCCGGGCCGGACGGGCTCGCCACCTGGGAGTCCCACCCGCGCTGGATCGTCAGCGCCTTCCGGCAGGCCCTCACCCTCGACGGACGGGGGGACGAACTGCGGGACCTCCTGCGGGCGGACAATGTCCCGGCCGCCGTCACCCTCGTCGCACGGCCGGGCCTGGCCGACCGCGACCGCCTGCTCGGCGAGATCCCGGGCGCGGAACCCACGCGGTACTCGCCGTGGGGCATCCGGATCCCGGGGGGCGCGCCCGGAGAGCTGCGGGGCGTGACGAGCGCCCGGGTCGGCGTCCAGGACGAGGGTTCGCAGCTCATGGCCGCACTCGCCGTGGACGCCCTCCTCGAGGGGCCGGACGACCGGTGGCTCGACATGTGCGCGGGCCCCGGTGGCAAGGCGGCCCTGCTCGCGGCGTTCGCGCGTGAGCGCGGCGCCCACCTGATCGCCAACGAGGTGCTCGACCACCGCGCCGGCCTCGTCGAGCGCGCGGTCCGCCCCAACGCCGACGTCGTCGACGTGGTGGTGGGGGACGGGCGGTACATCGGCGAGGACAACCCCGAGTACTTCGACCGGATCCTGCTCGACGCCCCCTGTTCGGGCCTCGGGTCGCTCCGCCGTCGCCCCGAGTCGCGGTGGCGCCGCACGACGGCAGACCTCGCCGACCTCACCCGCCTCCAACGCGAACTCATCGACTCCGCCGTCGCGGCGCTCCGGCCGGGCGGGGTGCTCGCCTACGTCACGTGCTCGCCGCACCCGGCGGAGACCGTCACCCAGGTGTCCGCCGCGATCCGCCGCCACCAGCTCACCCTCCTCGACGGCGCCGCCCTCCTCGAGCGCCGTGGCCTCGCGCTCGCCCCGGGGCCGGACTGGCCCCTGCCGGGGGCCGTGCAGCTCTGGCCGCACCTCCACGGCACCGATGCGATGTTCGGCGCCCTCCTGAGGAGGAACGACTAGGCTCGATCGGGTGGGAATCGTCATCTCTCCGTCAATCCTGAACGCCGACTACCTGAACCTCGGGGGTGAGGTAGAGCGGATCTCCAACGCCGACTTCGTGCACGTCGACGTCATGGACAATCACTTCGTCCCCAACCTGAGCATGGGGGCGCCCACCGTGGAGGCCCTCGTGACCAGGGCGACGCTGCCCGTCGACGCGCACCTGATGATCGAGGAGGCCGACCGCTGGGCGCCGGTGTTCGCCGACCTCGGCTGCCACTCCGTGAGCTTCCACGCCGAGGCGACGGCCGCGCCCGTCCGGCTCGCCCGCGAGATCCACCGCCTCGGCGCGCGGTCGTGCCTCGCCCTGCGTCCCGCCACCGACATCGCCCCGTACGTGGACCTCCTCCCGGAGTTCGACATGATCCTGATCATGACGGTCGAGCCGGGCTTCGGGGGCCAGAAGTTCCTCGACGTCATGCTTCCCAAGATCGAGCGGACGCGGGAGGCCATCCGCCGGACGGGCCTCGACGTGTGGATCCAGGTGGACGGCGGCGTCTCGCGGGAGACCATCGAGCGTGCCGCCGCCGCGGGAGCCAACAACTTCGTGGCGGGGTCGGCGGTCTACCGGGCCGAGGATGCGGCCGCGGAGGTCCAGACCCTGCGTGACCTGGCGAGCACCGCCTTCCACCACTGAGACGCGTGCCACCACCGGGACGAGCACCGCGGTGCCGGGGTGGCGCGTATACTGGGGGCGTCTTCGGGGTCGGTGAAATTCCGAACCGGCGGTGAGAGCCCGCGACCCGCACCCAGGTGCGGTTGACCCGGTGGAAGTCCGGGGCCGACGGTCAGAGTCCGGATGGGAGAAGACGGGTGCGCGCACACCTGCGCGCCCATCGCCGCACCCCCGGAGCGGGAAGGGGCACGGTGCATCCCACGACCGGTCGTGGCGTCCTCCCGCTCGGCGTCGGCCTCCTCGCGCTGCTGGCTTGGGAATTGACGGGCAGGCTCGCGCTCGTGAACCCGGTGTTCCTGCCCGCGCCGTCCGCCATCCTCGCGCGGCTCGTGGCCGACGTGCGTGGCGCGACCCTCCTGCCCGCCGCCCTCACCACGCTCGGCGAGGCGCTCACCGGTGCAGCGGTGGCGGCCGCGGTGGCGGTCCCCCTCGGCTACCTCGTGGCGAAGTCCGTGGTCGCCCGGCGGATCATCGAGCCGTACGCCGCCGCCTCCCAGGCGATTCCCGCGATCGCGCTGGCACCCCTGCTGCTGCTGTGGATCGGCCCCGGCTTCGTCCCCATCGTGGTGCTGTGCGCGATCATGGTGTTCTTCCCGATCATGCTCAACACAGCCCTCGGCATCTCCCAGATCCCGCGGGACATCGTGAACGCGGCGCGCCTCGACGGCGCCGGCTCCCGCGTGTTGCTGTGGCACGTGGAGCTCCCCCTCGCGATGCCCCACATCCTCACCGGGCTGCGCAACGGCTTCACCCTGTCGGTGACGGGCGCCGTGGTCGGTGAGTTCACGATGGGTGGGCACGGGCTCGGGATGCTCCTGACCGCCCACTCCCACTCGGTGGACACGACCGGGATGTTCGCCACCCTGGTCCTGCTCTCAACCATGGCCATCCTCCTCTACGTCCTCATCGGAGCTCTCGAAAGACAGGTGGAATCCAGAAATGACATGGGCACCCAAGGTCCTGCCCGCGGCACTCCTCGCCCTCTCGTTGGCGGCGTGCTCGGGCGGCGGCGAGACGGCGACGACGATCACGGCACCGGAGCCGAGCGAGACGCAGGCGATGGAACCGGTGGAGCTGACGGTGGGGTTGACCTACATCCCGAACATCCAGTTCGCCCCGTTCTACGTCGCGGCTGAGCTCGGCTACTTCTCCGACGAGGGCCTCGCCGTCACCCTGCGCCACCACGGCGCCTCCGAGTCCCTGTTCGGCGCGCTGGCCAGCGGGGAGGAGGACGTGGTCAACGCAGGGGCCGACGAGATGCTCCAGGCGTACGCGGCCGACGTCCCCGTGGTGACCACCGGCGTGATGTACCAGGAGTACCCGGTCGTGCTCATCGTGCCGGAGGACTCCCCGATCGAGTCACTGGCCGACATGGAGGGCCAGAGCATCGGACTTCCCGGGCCCTACGGCGAGAACTGGTTCTGGCTGCTCGCGGCCATCGACGAGGCCGGCCTCGCCGAGGAGGACGTGGCGATCGAGTTCATCGGGTACACGCAGCAGGCCGCACTGATGGGTGGCACCGTCGACGGCGTCGTCGGGTTCGCGAACAACGACGTGCTGAACTTCGGACGCAGCGGGGTCGAGGTGCGCTCCCTCACCGCGGACGTCCCGCTCGTCGGCATCTCGGTGGGGGCCCTGGAGGAGACCGTCGAGACCCGGGGGGAGGACCTCGCCGCCCTCAACCGGGCGCTCGCCAGGGCGATGGAGTTCATCCTCGCCGACCCCGCGGCGGCCGTGGACGCCAGCTTCGACTACATCCCGGAACTCACCGGCGCGGGCGCCTACGAGGCCACGCTCGAGACCCTCGAGGCGACGATGGCCCTGTACGGGGACACCCCTCTCGCTGTTGAGGCGGAGCTGTGGCCCACCATGTACGAGTTCATGGTGTCCCGCGGACTCGCCGAGCCCGGCACCGACCCCTCCCGGGCGGTGACCACGGCGCTGGTGCCCTGAGCGCACCGCATAGACTTGCGAGGTGAAGACTTTCGACGACCTCTTTGAGGAGCTCAGCCGGAAGGTCGCCGCGGGCGATCCGGACTCCGGCACCGTCCGGGCCGTCGAGGCCGGCATCCACGCCATCGGCAAGAAGGTGGTCGAGGAGGCGGCCGAGGTGTGGATGGCCGCCGAGTACCAGGATGACGAGGCCGCTGCCGAGGAGATCAGCCAGCTGCTCTACCACCTGCAGGTCATGATGCTCGCCCGCGGCCTCACCCTCACCGACGTCTACAGGTACCTCTGATGCTCCGAATCGCCGTCCCCAACAAGGGCTCCCTCTCCGATCCCGCCGTCTCGATGCTCCGCGAGGCCGGCTACCGCGCACGGCGTGACGGGGGACGAGAGCTCGTCATCCGCGACGAGGAGCACGGCATCGAGTTCTTCTACCTGCGGCCCCGCGACATCGCGGTGTACGTGGGGGCGGGCACCGTCGACGCCGGCATCACCGGGCGCGACCTCCTCCTGGACTCCGGGGCGGCCGCCGTCGAGCGCATGGCACTCGGCTTCGGCGAGTCGACCTTCCGGTTCGCGGCCCCCGTGGGCACCGCCGCCACCCTGCAGGACATCGCCGGCAAGCGGGTGGCGACGAGCTATGACGTGCTCGTCGGGGACCACCTCGCGGCCCAGGGGGTGCCCGCGAGCGTCGTCCACCTCGACGGCGCCGTGGAGTCCTCCGTGGAACTCGGGGTCGCGGACCTTGTCGCGGACGTCGTGGAGACCGGCTCGACGCTCCGTGCCGCCGGCCTCNNCCGTGTTCGGCCCGCCGATCCTGGTCTCCGAGGCGGTCCTCATCGCACCCCGCGACCGGGAGGTGGCGCCGGGCCTCGACGTCCTCGAACGGCGCCTGCAGGGCGTGCTCGTGGCCCGGAGGTACGTGCTCATGGACTTCGACATCCCCGCGGACAAGGTGGCCGACGCCGTCGCCGTGGCACCGGGGTTCGAGTCACCCACGATCTCGCCGCTGCACGACCGGGACTGGGCGGCGGTGCGCGTCATGGTGCCCCGGGAGCGGACCAACACCGTGATGGACCGCCTCTACGACATCGGGGCCCGCGCGATCCTCGTGACCTCCATCCACGCCTGCCGGATCTGACGTGGAACCCCCGTTCCGGCCCCGTACCGCCCGGCGGGTGGCGTGGGGGCTCCTCGCCCTGGTGGGGGTGGGCGTCGCGGGGCTCATGGTGGCCTCCTTCACGACCCTGGCCGAGTTCGGGTGGATGGACCGCGTCCTCACCGTGCTGTTCGCCGGCGCGGGCAGCGTCATCATCCACCGGCAGGCGACGGTGGCGGCATTCCCCGGTCCCACGGGCCTGCGGATCCGCAACCTGTTCGTCACCACCGATCTCGAGTGGGCCCAGATCGTGCGGGTCAACTTCATGGCGGGCCACCCCTGGGTGACGCTCGACCTGTCCGACGGGGACACGGTCGCCGTCATGGCGATCCAGGCAGCCGACGGCGAACGGGGCCTCGCGGAGGCCCGGCGGCTGGCCGCCCTCGTGGCAGCCCACGAGGCGCCCGACTCCTGACAGCCCTACTCCTCCGTCCGGAGGAGGCGCGCCGCCACCCGGCCGGCCGCGGCCACGGCGAGGAAGGACGCCGGGTCCTCCGCGAGGCCACGACCCATCGTCGAGAGCCGGACGGGAACGTCTGCGAGTGCCCGGTCCAGGCCCTCCACCCGCTCGTACACGAGGTCGTGGTGCGCGAGCTCGGGGAGTTGGGCGGCGACGACGTCGTCGAGTCCCCGCAGCGCCGGGACGTCGTCGTCGAACACCGGGACCACGACGGTCGTGCGGGCCATCGCGACGCGGCCGATCGCGGTGAGCGAGTGATGGGAGATCCCGCGGTGGCGGGGCCGCGCGTCGGCGCCCGAGATGCGCAGGGCCGCGACAGGCGCGCCGCCGAGCACGGCCGCTGCGTTCAGGGCCTCCCCGCAGGCGACCCCGGTGAAGCCCCACGGGGTCCCGGTCCCCAGGTTGCCGGGCCCCTGGGCCACCACGGCGAGGTCGGCGCCCACCACGTGCCGGGCCGCCAGGAGCGCGGAGTGCACGGTGACCGCCTCGAGGTCACCGCCGAACGACTGCCCCGCGGTGATGGTGGCGGCGAGCCAGCCCTCCTGGCGCAGCGTCGCGGCCGTGCGGGAGAACCAGGCAGGAAGTGCGCCGCCGTCGGTGTGCACGTACGCCACCGTGAGGCCGGGATCGACTGCCCGGATGCCCGCCACGATCGCCGGAAGCGCCGAGTGCAGGTCCGCGACCACCACGGGCATGCCTGAGACCGTCTGGGCTCTGGCCATCCGGGTGTGGTGGGAGGACTCCTGCTCGTCGACCCCAAGGGTGAGGTACTGGAGCGGGGTGTACCGCGCCTTCACGATGTGGCCTGGTGCGGGCTCCGGGTCGGCCGGCAGGGCGTCAGGGAACGCCGCCACCATGGCATAGCCCCCCGTACCGAGTCCCCGGGCGAGCGCCGAGGCGGTGAGGAGCACCCGCTGGCCGACGGCGTCCTCCGGGTCACCCACGAGTTCCGGGTAGGCGAGCGCCCGCACCCGCGTGCCCGCCGCGAGCGGTTCGGCCCCGGCCGTGACCTCGACCTCGAACTCCCGGGCGCCCGCCCACGACCCCCGCCTGGACACGACCACGCCGTTGCGCCAGATCATCATGCGCCTGACCCTACCGGGTAGCGTGGTGCCCGTGGAGGAGAAGGTGGAGGCGGCTGAACGGGTCATGGACCTGCTCATCGCCCTGCTCAACACCCGCACCCGGATGTCGAAGGCGCAGATCCGCCGGGCCGTGCGTGGCTACCACGGGGACGCGCGCGCCTTCGAACGCACCTTCGAACGGGACAAGGACCTGCTGCGCACCATCGGGGTTCCCATCGTCACGGAGCGTGACCTCGTCCACGAGGACGACGTGGGTTACCGGATCGACCTCGAGTCCTACGCCCATCCGGCACAGGAGTTCACCCCGGAGGAGATCGGGGTGCTCTCGCTGGCCGCGAGCGTGTTCAGTGACGCCCAGTGGCGGTCGGTGGCGGGTCGTGGCGTGACCAAGGTGAGGGGCTTCGGACCCGGGGTCCCGCACGACGCGCCGCCGGTTCGGCTGGCGATCCGCCCCCCGGAAGCCGCCTTCGAGGCGATCACGGAGGCGATGGCCCGCCGCCGCGCGGTGCAGTTCTCCTACACACCGCTCGGCGCACCACGCCGGCGGCGTCGCGTGCAACCGTGGCGGGTGCTCGCCCGCAACCGTGCCTGGTACCTCGTCGGGTTCGACCTCGACCGGGAGGCCACCCGGGCGTTCCGGCTCTCCCGCATCCACGGCCCCGTGGTGGCGGTGGGGGAGGAGGGCGCCTACGAGATCCCCGATCACGTGGACGTGGGCGAACTCCTCACCCGGCAGCGCGCCGAGCCGGTGACCTTTCGGCTCGCGGTGGCCCCCGGCCGCGCCGACCTCCTGCGCGCCCGGGCGGCCACGGCCGGGACGCTCGCTGAGCGCGACGTCCTCTCCGTGACGACGACGGAGGTGCTGCCCTTCCTCGACGAGGTCGCCGGATACGGGCCCGACGTGGTCCTGCTGGAGCCGGCCGAGTACCGGGAGCACCTGGTGGAGGCGTTCGAGGCGCTGGCGGAGGTGGACCGTGCCGACTGAGTCCACACTCGATCGCATCACGCGGATGCTCGCCATGATGGGGTACCTCGCGGACCACGACAGGGTGCCCGTGGGCGAGTTGGCCGAGCACTTCGGCGTGACCGAGAGCCAGGTCCTCAAGGACATCGACCTGCTGTGGGTCACCGGTACCCCCGGGTACTATCCCGACGACCTCGTCGACTTCTCGGTGGACGACTGGGAGGAGAGCCTCATCAGCCTCCGCGACGCCCGCGGGCTCGGACGGCGGGTGCCCCTGGCCCCCCGTGAGGCACTCGCGCTGGCGGCCGCCGTCGAGTGGCTGCGAGGTCTCGCAGAACCCGACGTCCGCCCGGTCCTCGCCTCGGTGGCGCGCAAGCTGCACGCCACGGCGGACCTCGAGGTGCCCGACGGCGTCGATCACGCCGTCCGATCCCGGCTCCTCGAGGCCGTGACCGGGCACACCGCCGTCGAGATCGAGTACGTGTCCGCGGAGGACCGCCGCACCACCCGGGTCATCGAGCCCCGCGGCCTCTACACCGACGGCGCCGCCTGGTACGTGGAGGCGTGGTGCCACCACGCCCGGGAGGAGCGGACGTTCCGCCTGGACCGCATCCTCGGAATCCGGCCGGCCACGGCGCCGGCCACCGCGGACCGTCCGCCGGCCGAACGGGAGACGGGACCGACCGACGTCGTCCTCCTCCTGGATCCGGAGGCGCGCTGGCTCGCCGAGGAGATTCCCGGGACGAACATGCGGGAGGTGGGCGACTCGCTCGAGGTGCGCCTCACGGTGACCCGGACCGACTGGCTCGTGCGGCGCCTCCTGCCACTCGGTCGGGCCGTACGGGACGTCGAGCCCGCCAGCCTGCGGAGTGACCTCGCCGGGCGCGCGCGGGCCGCCCTGGACGCGTACCGCAGGACCTAGGTCACTGAACTGCCCCATTGCGTGGGAAATTGTCTGGCAACTTCCGGTACACGCGTCTCAAGGGCGCCGTCACGGGCGGCGGGCGCCGATAGCCTCCGGGTGTCACGCTTCCAGGAGGTCTCCCCATGTCATCGGCTGTCAACGAGCTCACCGCTGTCGCGCACACCGAGGTGAGCCGCAGGTCCTTCCTCAAGTGGAGCAGCGCCGTCGCCGGCACGGGTGCCCTCGTCGCCGCGTCCGGGCGTGCAGCGGCAGGTGCGGCGGACGGGATGACGGGAGCGGACCGCACGGTCTGGTCCGCCTGCACGGTGAACTGCGGCTCTCGCTGCCCGGTCAGGCTCCAGGTGAAGGACGGCGTGGTCGTCCGCGTGTTGTCGGATGACACCGGCGACGATGTGCTGGGAAGCCAGCAGGTGCGGGCCTGCGTCCGCGGCCGCTCCATCCGCCACCGCATCTACAACCCCGATCGCCTGAAGAAGCCGATGAAGCGCAAGCCGGGCACGAAGCGTGGCGAGGAGCAGTGGGAGGAGATCTCCTGGGAGCAGGCTCTCGACGAGATCACCGACAAGATGAAGGAGATCAAGGAGGCCTACGGCAACGAGGCCTTCTACATCAACTACGGCACCGGAACCCTCGGCGCGACCATGGCCTGCTCCTGGCCTCCCAACGGCACAGCGTTCGCCCGCCTGATGAACACGTGGGGCGGGTACCTCGACCACTACTCCGACTACTCGACAACCGAGATCACCGCGGCCTATCCCTACTTCTACGGCGGGTGGGTCAACAGCAACTCCTTCGACGACGCGGCCAACTCGCAACTCCAGGTCATGTTCGGCAACAACCCGCTGGAAACACGGATGTCCGGTGGGGGCCAGCTCATGGTCACGCAGAACACCAAGCAGGACCATGGCGTGCGGACGATCGTGATCGACCCCCGATACTCCGAGACCGCGGCCGTCCTCGGCGATGAGTGGGTACCGATCCGTCCGGGCACGGACGCCGCACTCGTGGCCGGGATGATCCACGTGATGCTGGAACAGGACCTGCAGGACCAGGCCTTCCTCGACACCTACTGTGTGGGGTTCGACGAGGACACCCTGCCCGAGGGGGCGCCCGCGAACAGTTCCTACCGCGCCTACATCGAGGGCCGCGGCCCCGACGGCGTCGAGAAGACCCCGGAGTGGGCCGCCCAGATCACCGGGATCCCCTCCCAGCGGATCCGCCAGCTTGCCCGGGACGTCGCCGGCGCCAAGCCGTGCGCGATCACGCAGGGCTGGGGTCCGCAGCGTCACGCCAACGGTGAGAACAACGCGCGGGCGATCTTCCTGCTCGCCTGCGTCACCGGCAACGTCGGTGTCCCGGGCGGCGGCACCGGCGCCCGCGAGGGCACCTCGCGCATCGGTTTCACCCAGCCGTTCAACTACGGCACCACCAACCCGTCGAACAGGATCATCTCGGTCTTCTCATGGCTGGACGCCATCGACCACGGACCCGAGATGGACACCTTCAACGCCGGCGTGTGCGAGAAGCCCGGGCCGGGCGTGCGCGCGGCGAAGGTCCCCGTCGACGAGAACGGCGAACCCACCAACATTGCGCTCGAGGTGCCGATCAAGATGGTCTGGCAGTACGGCGGCAATTCAATCGTCAACCAGACCGGTGACAACAACAGGTCCGTGGAGATCCTCCAGGACGACTCGAAGTGCGAACTCATCGTCGTGTGTGACATCCAGTACACGGTGTCCGCCCGTTACGCCGACTACATCCTGCCGGGAACGTCTGCCGCAGAGGAGTCGGACATCCACCCCGGGGAGAACGCAGGACCCATGGGCTACGGCATCGTGTCCTCCCAGGCGATCGAACCGCTGTACGAGTGCAGGAGCATCTTCGACATCTGCACCGAGATGGCCAAGCGGCTGGGAACCGAGCCGGAGTTCACCGAGGGCAAGAGCCGGGAGGACTGGCTGCGCGAGACCATCGAGGCGACCCGGGCGAATGACCCAGATCTCCCCACCTACGACGAGTGGCGGGAGATGGGGATCTTCCGGAAGAACATCGGACCGGCGATCGCGATGCGGGAGTTCCGGAAGGATCCGGTCGCCAATCCGTTGGCCACGCCGTCCGGGAAGATCGAGATCTACTCCGACCGGTTGGCCGCCATGGCCAAGAAGTGGACGTTCGGGGTCTTCCGCCCCGAGCTTCCCGGAGACGTCCTGATGCCCCTGCCCGAACACGTCGACACGTGGGAGGGTGCCGTGGCTGCCCGGGAGTCCGGGGACCACCCACTTCAGGTGATCGGCCACCACTTCAAGGCCCGGACCCACTCCACGTACGGCAACGTGGACTGGCTGAAGGAAGCGCACCGCCAGCAGGCGTGGATCAACGTCATGGATGCCAGGGATCGTGGGATCGAGAACGGTGACGAGGTGTTCGTGTACAACGACCGCGGCACCGTCCGGCTCGAGGCCAAGGTGACCGAGCGGATTGCTCCCGGAGTCGTCTCGATCCCGCAGGGTGCGTGGTACAACCCGAGGCCCTCCGGGGAGGTCACGCCCCCCTCGAAGGCCAATCCGGACCATCCGGTGGACATCGCCGGGTCGGTCAACACGCTGACGTCCCATCACCCGTCCCCGTTGGCGAAGGGGAACGCAGTGCACACCACGATCGCCAACATCACCAGGGCATGAAGGGGTGTGACTTCTGATGAGTGAAGAGCTTGGATTCTACTTCGACCAGACGCGATGCACGGGCTGCAAGGCCTGCCAGATCGCCTGCAAGGACAAGCACGACCTTCCGATCGGGGTGAACTGGCGCCGCGTGGTGGAGTACTCCGGAGGGTCATGGCAGCGCGACGGCGAAACCTTCACCCCGAACGTGTTCACCTACTACACGTCCATCTCGTGCAACCACTGCGAGAACCCGGTCTGCGTGACCGTCTGCCCGACGACGGCGATGACCCGCCGCGACGACGGCACCGTGTACGTGGATGAGACCAAGTGCGTGGGCTGCCGGTACTGCGAGTGGGCGTGCCCCTACTCGGCGCCGCAGTTCAACGTGGAGACCGGCCACATGTCCAAGTGCGACCTCTGCTACGACTACCGGGAGCAGGGCCAGGACCCGGCGTGTGTCGCAGCCTGCCCGTCCCGGGCCCTCGGCTGGGGTCCGATCGACGAGTTGCGCGCCGAGTTCGGTGACGTCGCGGACATCGAACCACTGCCCGACCCCTCGCTCACCCGACCACACCTTGTGATCACCCCCCATCGGCACGCCCAGCCCACCGGCTCCGGAACCGGTGCCATCGCGAACCCGCAGGAGATCTGATGAACGTCCACGAACTCCCGATGATCCTGTTCACGGTCCTCTCCCAGATGAGCGTGGGTGCGTTCGTGATCCTCGGGCTGGTCCAGGTGCTCGGTCGGCGGAAGTACTCCAACACGACGATCGACCGGCTCGCCGATCCCGCGCTCCTCGCGATCGGACCGGCGCTCGTCCTTGGCCTGCTGGCGTCGATGCTCCACATGAACGACGTGACCAACACCTTCAACGTCATCCGGAACGTCGGCTCCTCGTGGCTGTCCCGTGAGATCATCTTCGGCATCGCGTTCGCCGGCCTCGGCTTCCTGTTCGCCCTCCTGCAGTGGCGCAAGCTCGGGTCCCCGGCGCTCCGCCAGGTCCTCGCCGGGGTGACGGCGCTGGTCGGTCTCGGCCTCGTGTGGTCCCAGGCGATGATCTACTACTCGCTCGTGACGGTGCCCGCGTGGAACTCCTGGGTGACGATCGCCCAGTTCTTCCTCACCACCGTGCTCCTCGGCGCCCTCGCAGTTGGTGCGGCCTTCATGACGTGGATCATGTGGCGCTCACGCCGGGATGACGGGGAGCTCGCCGGCTCGGAGCGCCTCGAACTGGTCGCTCTCACCGAGGACAGCCTGAAGCTCGTCTCCGTGATCGCGATCGTCGCCGGCTCGCTGGTGCTCATCATCGTCCCGCTGCACCTGTCCGACCTCGCGACACTCGGTGCGGTGGGCGCCCAGAGCGCGGCGGCCTTCTCCGGCGCCTGGTTCGTGACCCGCCTCGTCCTGCTCGCCCTCGGGACCGCGCTCCTCGCCCTGTTCATGTACTACTACGCCTCGAACGCCCAGCGGCTCGGACCCCGCCCCCTGGCCATCGTGGCAACGCTCGCGTTCGTGATCGTCCTCGGCAGCGAGCTCATCGGGCGGTCGATGTTCTACGACTCGATGACCCGGGTAGGGATGTGAGCGTGGACCCCTCGTTGCCGGGTCGGCTGGACGCACTGGCCGCGGGCTGGACCGCGCTCTCCCGGCTCCTCCTCAGCCCGCCCTCCGACGACACGCTCGCGCAGGTGCGGAACCCGGCGCTGCTGGACCAGTGGCCGCTCTCGGGCGGCACCACCGACCGCGGCAAGGCGCTGTTGCTCCAATCGGCGGAGGCAGGGGAGGACGCCGGTGCGGTGGAACGCGACTTCGCACGCCTGTTCGTCGGACCGGCGAAGCTCACGGCACCCCCATGGGAATCCGTCCACCGATCCCGTGAACGGCTGCTCTTCGAGGCGGAGACCTTCCAGGTGCGGGAGTGGTACGCCCGGTACGGGCTCGAGGCGCCGCGGCTGAACCGTGAGCCGGACGATCACATCGCCCTCGAGCTCGAGTTCCTCGCCACCCTCGCCGAGCGGGCCCTCACCGCACTCGAGGAGGACCGGGAGGAGGACGCCCAGGAACTCGTCGCGGCCCACCAGGCGTTCCTCGCCGAGCACGTCCTGCCCTGGGCCCCCGGGCTGATGGATCAGATCCGGGACAACGCCGAGACCTTCTTCCTCCGGGGCGTGGCCGAGCTTGGGTCCGGTGCCCTCACCGCCGCGGAGTTCCTCCTGCCGCGATGATCCCGCCCGCAGCTCTGCAGCCCGTGCTCGCCTGGGTCCGGCGGACTGAACCCGCGGCACTGGAACTCGCCTGCGCGGAGCACCCGGACCCGTCCCGGACGGGGCGGGCGAGCGACGTCGTGCGGCTGACGGGCTGCCTCTCCGAACTCCCGCTCCACGTTCCCCTCGAGATGCTCGCGCTCGGGGCGCGAACGGTCGTCCTGCGCCTCGACGGGTGCACCGGCGCGGCGGCCACGCGGGAGCACCTCGCACCACTGGAGACCCTCGCGCCCGTGCTCCACCCGCGCGGCGTCCGGCTGGCCACCACCCCCACCGGGCAGAGGCGGCGCCCCGTCCACGACGCGGCGCACATGCCCCTGCCGCGCCGCGCACTGCTGCTCCTGTCGGACGACGACGGCGCCCCCCTGCCCGACCCTCTCCTTCCGTCCCACGAGCGGCTCCGCGATGCCCTCGCCGGCCTCACCGGCCGGCCCCAGGCCTCCTCGGCCGACCTGACCGACCTGGCCGGCCCGGGCCTCGACCTCGTCGCCACCGGGTGCGAGGCTCGTGGTGTGTGCGTGCGGACCTGCCCCGAGGAGGCACTCAGCCTCATCACGTCCGACGGGACATCGACCCTCACCCTTGACCCCTCGCGCTGCACCGGCTGCGGTGTGTGCGTGGCGGCGTGCGACCCGCAGGCGCTCACGCCCGTCGGCCGGCACCCGTGGTCGGCACTCCTCGGCTCACCCGGGCGCATCCTCGCCCGCGTGCCCACCCGGACCTGCCGACGGTGCGGCGCACCCTTCACCACGTCGCGGGAGGAGACCTCCTTGGAGCTGTGTGCCGTCTGCGCGTTCCGTTCGGCCACGCCGTTCGGTTCCTCGGTGCCACCCGAGGCGCTCGCGCGGTTGCCCAGGCCCGTGGCAGATCGCTTGCGGGGAGCCTCCTAGACTGGGCGATGTGTGGTTCGCCCTGTGGAGTGTTCTCGTCGTCGGTGCCGTGGCCGTCCCGGTGGTGCTCGGACTCGGGCTGTGGCGGCGGGTGAAGGCACTCGGCCGGGAGGCCGCGGCATCCGCCGAGGCACTCACCCCATCCGCACCCCTCGACCGCCAGGGCGAGCGGAGCCGGGCCACGCTCCTCGACCCTGCCACCCCAGGGCGTGTCCGGGATGATCGCCATGCCCGGCGTGCCCGTCGGGACGCGCGCCGTGCCCGGACGCTCGCGGGCGCCGTCGATCGCTGGGCCCGTCACGGACTCGTCTGAGGAACTCTTGTAGGATGCAGGAACCGACGCGATTGTGAGGACACCATGAGATTCCAGGCCTGGCACATCATCGTGCTGGTGATCGTGATCCTGCTGGTCTTCGGATCGGCGAAGCTCCCGGACATCGCCTCCTCCATCGGGAAGTCGCTCAAGGTGTTCAAGAAGGAGATCACCGAGCTCAAGGAGGACACCGACACGACCGGCACCACCGGCACCACCGGCACGACCGGCACCGCGGGCTCCGCGGGCACCGCCGGTACTGGTCCGGCGAACCCCACGGATGTGAATCCGGACGGAACCCCGCGCAGCTGACCTCCGTGCCGAGGAACAACCCCGAGGGGCAGATGCCCCTCACCGAGCACCTGCGGGAGTTCCGGAGCCGGACCCTCCTCTCGGTCCTCGGCCTGCTCGCCGGCGCCGTTGGGGGCTGGTTCCTCTTCGACCCCGTCTTCAACGGGCTCGCGCAGCCCATCCTTGACCTCCAGGAACAGGGGCTCAACGCCACCCTGAACTTCACGACGGTGGCGGCCGCCTTCGACATGAAGATGCGGATCGCGCTCTTCATCGGCGCCTTCATCAGCTCGCCGTGGTGGATCTACCAGATGTGGGCCTTCATCGCCCCGGGCCTGAAGCGCACCGAGAAGCACTACGTGCTGCTCTTCACCGCCGCGACCATCCCGCTGTTCCTCGCCGGCGCCGCCCTCGGCTGGTTCCTGCTGCCGCACGCCGTCACGATCTTCATCTCCTTCACCCCGGACGCCGCCGCCAACTTCATCGACGCCCGCACCTACCTCACGTTCTGCATGCGCCTCGTGCTGGCCTTCGGGATCGCGTTCCTGTTCCCGGTGGTCATGGTCATCCTCAACCTCCTCGGCGTCGTCCGGGGCAGCACCTTCCTGCGGGGCTGGCGCTGGGCCGTGGTGCTGATCTTCACCTTCGCGGCCTTCGCGAACCCACTGCCCGACCCGTGGACGATGATCGCCCTCGGCCTCATCATGGTGGGCCTCTACTACGGCACGATCGGGCTGTGCGTCCTCAACGACAGGCGGCGCGACCGGCGCGCGGCCCAACGCGACGCCGAACTGGGGATCGGATGAGGATCGGCCTGGTGGTCAACCCCACCGCCGGCCGGGAGCGTGCCGCGCGCTTCCACAGCGGGATCGCCCGCCAGCTCACCCACCACGGCCACGCTGTCGCCGACCTGAGCGCGCACGACGCCGCCACGGCGCTCGCGAACGCCCGCGTGGAGGTCGCGGACCTGGACGCCCTCGTGGTGGTCGGGGGCGACGGCGTCGTCCAACTCGGCCTGAACGCGGTGGCCGGCACCGCGGTGCCCCTCGGGGTGATCCCGCTGGGGTCGGGCAACGACAACGCCACTGGCTTCGGCATCCCGCGGGACCCGCGGGCCGCCCTCGACCTCCTCGTCCACCAACTGGAGCACCGGCCCACCGGTCTCCGCACGGACGCGCTGCGCGTGGACACCACCTCCGGCACGCGGTGGGCGATGGCCACGCTCAGCTGCGGCATCGACGCCGTGGTCAACGAACGGGCCAACCGCATGCGCCGGCCGCAGGGCGCACTGCGCTACCCGGCGGCGCTGGCGACCGTCCTGCCCCGCTACGCCAACCCCCGGTACCACGTGGTGGCGGACGGCTGGGAGTGGGAGGGCCGCGCCGTCGTCGTGGCCGTGTCCAACGTCGGGTGGTTCGGCGGTGGGATGAACGTCGCTCCGTCGGCACGCCCCGACGACGGGCTCGCGGACGTCGTCATCGGCGGGGACATCGGCCGACTGCGTCTCCTCGGCCTGTTCCCCCGCATCTACGGCGGAGGGCACGTCACGCACCCCCAGGTGGACGTCCGCCGCGCGCGTCGGCTGAGCATCACGGCGGACACGCCCCGGCAGGCCTACGCCGACGGCGAGTTCGTCGGCGACCTCCCGGTGACCGTGGAGGTGGTCCCGGGAGCCGTGCGCATCCTCCGGCAGGCGACGTGAACGAGCGACCCAGCCCCGCCGAGCGGTACGCCGCCGCGATGGAGCGGCAACGGCAGCGGACGCCCGAGCTGGAGCGGTTCCGCGCCACGCTCCCGTTCGAACTCGACCCCTTCCAGGAGGAGGCGTGCGCCGCGCTGGAGCGGGGGCGGGGAGTGCTGGTCGCCGCACCCACCGGAGCGGGCAAGACCGTGGTCGGGCTCTTCGGGGTGCACCTCGCGCTCGCGCGCGGGCGGACCATCATGTACACGACCCCGATCAAGGCGCTGTCCAACCAGAAGTACGCCGAGCTGCGGGCCCTGCACGGGGAGGAGAACGTCGGGCTCCTCACGGGGGACGTCTCCGTCAATCCCCGCGCACCGGTGATCGTGATGACCACCGAGGTGCTGCGCAACATGCTGTACAACGGCTCCCGGTCCCTGGAGGACCTCGACGTGGTGGTCATGGACGAGGTCCACTACCTCGCCGACCGCTTCCGCGGTCCTGTCTGGGAGGAGGTGATCATCCACCTGCCCGCCCGGGTGCAGGTCATCTCCCTGTCCGCCACCGTGTCCAACGCCGAGGAGTTCGGGCAGTGGCTCACGATGGTGCGCGGGGACACCGAGGTGGTGGTCTGGGAGCACCGGCCGGTGCCGCTCTGGCAGCACGTCATGGTCGGCGGGCGGCTCTTCGATCTCTACAGCCCGAGCGCCCGAGGGGCCGTACGGCCCAATCCGGAGCTTCTCGCCGCGGTGCGGCGGGCCACCCCGACGCGCGGCCGGCCCCACCGCTCCCGCATCCACCGGCCCGGCGTGGTCGCGGAGCTGGATCGCGGCGGGCTGCTGCCCGCCATCTCCTTCATCTTCTCCCGCGCGGGCTGTGACGCCGCGGTGGACCAGGTGCTGGCCTCCGGACTGCGCCTCACCTCCGACGGGGAGGCGGCCGAGATCCGCCGCATCGTCGACGAGCGCTGCGGATCACTGCCGCCTGAGGACCTCGGCGCGCTCGGCTGGGTGCGGTGGGCCTCGGGCCTGGAACGGGGGGTGGCCGCCCATCACGCCGGCCTGATCCCGCTGTTCAAGGAGGTGGTCGAGGAGTTGTTCGCACTCGGCCTCCTCAAGGTCGTCTACGCCACCGAGACGCTCGCCCTGGGGATCAACATGCCGGCGCGGAGCGTGGTGCTCGAGAAGCTCGTGAAGTGGAACGGCAGCGCCCACGTGCGCCTGACCCCGGGCGAGTACACCCAACTCACGGGGCGCGCGGGACGCCGGGGTATCGACGTGGAGGGGCACGCCGTCGTCCTGTGGTCCCCGGACATCGACGTGGAGGCGGTGGCGGGTCTCGCCTCCAAGCGAACCTACCCGCTCCGGTCCGCGTTCCGCGCCACCTACAACATGAGCGTCAACCTGCTCGCCACGCTGCCCCGGCACCGCGCCCGCGAGGTGCTGCAGACCTCCTTCGCCCAGTTCCAGGCGGACCGGGGCGTGGTCGGCCTCGCCCGCCAGGTGCGCCAGCTCGAGGAGGTCATCGCCGCGGAGAGGGGCACGTTCAGCTGTGACCGCGGGGACGTCGAGGAGTACCTCGGGTTGCGCGCCGCCATCACGGCCGAGGAACGGCGGCTCGCCGCCGAGCGGGCGCGCGCCGTCCGTCAGGAGGTCGCCGACCAGCTCGACGCCGTCCGGCCCCACGACGTGCTCGAGTTCCGCCGCGGGCGGCGGGCCCACCACGGCATCGTGCACGAGGTGACGCCCAGCGTGCGGCACGGGGTGCTGCTCGACGTCGTCACCACCGACGCGAAGCTGCGGCGCCTCGACGCCGAGGACCTCGGGGCCGGGCTGACGGTGCTCGGCAACCTGCGGGCGGCCGGCCGGCACAACGCCCGCAGCGCCCGGGGTCGCTCCGACCTGGCCGCCCTGGTGCGGGACTTCATCGCGGGCCGGACCAGGGAGAAGCCGGCTCGGCGCGGCGAACGTGAACGCGACGCCGGTGAGCTGGACCGGCTCCGCTCGCGGCTCCGCGGCCATCCCTGCCACACCTGCCCCGACATCGAGGAACACGCGCGCGTCGCCCGGCGCTACCACCGCGCCCTCGCGGACCGGGACGGCCTCCTCGAACGGATCAGCCACCGCACCGGGACGATCGCCGCCGGCTTCGACCGCCTCTGTGACTACCTCCGGGAACTCGGCTACCTGGGGGAGGACGACGAGATCACGCCTGCCGGGCAGGTGCTCCGGAGCATCTACTCCGAGCGTGACCTGCTGATGGCCGAGTGCCTCCGCGAGGGCGTGTGGTCCCACCTCGGGGCGGCCGAGCTGGCCGGGGCCGTCAGCCTCATCGTGTTCGAGACCCGGGGGGACACCCCCGGCCGCCTCGACACCCGCGACGGGGCCCTCCGTGCCGCGGTGCAGCGGTCCACGCGGATCTGGGCGCGCCTGGAGGCGGGGGAGCGGCGCCACGGGATCGATCCCATGCCCCCGGTCGACCCGGGGCTGGTCGGCCCCATCCACCGCTGGGCGGCCGGGGAGTCGCTCAGCGCGGTGCTGGCGGACGGCGAGCTCACGCCCGGGGACTTCGTCCGTTGGGCCAAGCAGGTCCTCGACGTCCTCGACCAGCTGATGGCCGTGGAGGGGGCCCCGGCGAAGGTTCGCGCGAGGGCACAGTCCGCCCACGAGGCCATCAACCGGGGCATCGTGGGACTCTCCAGCGTCTGAGCCGAAAGGCCCTCGCACAGATCCGCCGATCGCGCTACGGTGGTGCCCATAGGCGACATGCCGACGGCAGCCCGCACATCCAGTAGAAAACGCTCCGCAGTGGAGTCGGCCCGAAGGATCGGCGGGTTGCTCGCATGTCCGGACCACGCCCGCAGACTCCGTAAGCTGGTTCCCATGCCCCAGCCGCCCCTACCCCTGGCCATCGCCGGTGCGATCGGCGGCGGGCTGGCCACCAACCTGGCCTTTCCGTACCACTCCTGGTGGTGGATGGCGCCGGTGGGGTACGCCCTCCTCGTGGCGGCGCTGCACCGGGCCACTCCGCGCCGTGGCCTCGGCCTCGGGTTCCTGTGGGGCATGGGCTTCTTCCTGCCCCTGCTGTCCTGGTCGCTGGAGTCCGTCGGCCAGTGGATCCCCTGGGTCGCGCTGTCGGTGTTCCAGGCGTCGTACGTCGCCCTCTACGGGCTGCTCCACGCCGCCATCCTCCGGGCTCGGGTCACGCGCGGCCGGGGAGCCCTCGTCGCCGGTCTCCTGTGGGTGGGCGTGGAGCAGGTGCGGTCGCTCGCGCCCTTCGGCGGGTTCCCCTGGGGGGTGCTCGCCTTCTCGCAGGTCGACGGTCCGCTCCTCGGCCCGGCGTCCTGGGGTGGGACCGTACTCGTCAGCCTGCTCGTCGTCCTCGCCGGGTACGCGCTCGCCGCCCTCGTCCTCACCCCCGGGGTCCGTGCCGTCGGGGGCGCCGTCGTCATGGCGGGCCTCGTCGCCGGGAGCGGGCTGGTGGTGCCCGACGCCGCCGCCGAGTCGGGCGAGCTCACCGTCACCGCCGTGCAGGGGAACGTTCCCGTGCGCGGGGGAGAGGCACTCGGCCAGGCCCGCGAGATCACCGCCAACTACCGGGCGGTGACCGAGGGCCTCGCCGACGCCGGGACCGTCACCGACCTCGTGGTCTGGCCCGAATCGGCCGCCGACGTCGACCCACGCTCGCACCCGGACGTCGCCGCCGACGTGAGTGCGGCGCAGTCCGCGGCGGGCGTTCCCCTCCTGTTCGGCACGCAGCGCTACACGGAGACCAACCGCTACAACGAGTACGTGGGCTGGCTCGAGGGCGGCCCGTTCGCCGTCTACGCGAAGCAGCACCCGGTGCCCTTCGGCGAGTACATCCCGTACCGGGACTTCTTCCGCCGGCTCTCGTCCGCCGTCGACCTCGTGAGCGTCGACATGGCGCAAGGGAGTGAGCCGGGAGTGATGGATGTCCCGATCGCAGCGCTCGGCCGGGACGTGACGGTGGGCGTGGGGATCTGCTTCGAGGTCGCCTACCACGAACTGCTGCGCGAGAGCGTGGAGCTCGGGGCGGAGATCCTCGTCATCCCGACGAACAACGCGTCCTTCGGGTTCACGCAGGAGGCCACCCAGCAGCTCGCGATCTCCCGTTTCCGGGCGGTGGAGCACGGCCGGTCCACCATCCAGGTCTCGACGGTGGGGGTGAGCGCCATGTTCCTCGCCGACGGCACGCCGGTGGTACGGTCCACCGACGAGCTCTACACCGAGTGGACGGGCACGGAGGCCCTCCCGCTCCGGACGTCGCTCACGGTGTCCGACGGGCTGGGAGACTGGCCCAGGATCCTCGTGTGGGCCCTCGGGCTCGCGTGGGTGGCTGCCGCGATCATCAGGAGGAGGACATGAGGGCCCTCGTCATCATCCCGACGTACAACGAGCGGGACAACGTCGTCGACATCGTCAGGGCGGTCCGCCGCCACGACGTGGACGTGCTGGTGGCCGACGACGCCAGCCCCGACGGCACCGGGGACCTCGCGGACGGTCTCGCGGCCGCCGACCCCCGGGTGCACGTGCTGCACCGGACCGGGAAGGAGGGCCTCGGCAGGGCCTACGTCGCCGCGTTCGGGTGGGGTCTCGCGCGCGGCTACACCCACCTCGTAGAGATGGACGCCGACGGCTCGCACCGCCCCGAGCAGCTCACCGCCCTCCTCGACCGGGCGGCCGCGCCCGACGCCCCCGACCTCGTGATCGGCTCCCGCTGGGTGACCGGGGGAGAGGTGGTCAACTGGCCGCGGCACCGCGAACTGCTCTCCCGCGGCGGCAACCTGTACGTCCAGCTCTGGCTTGGCCTGCCCGCCGCGGACGCCACCGCGGGCTTCCGGGTGTACCGCCGGGAGATCCTCGAGCAGATCGACCTCGCCGACGTCGGGTCAGCCGGGTACTACTTCCAGGTGGAGATGACCCGGCGGACGGTCCTCGCCGGGGGAACGGTCGTGGAGGTGCCGATCAGCTTCGTCGAGCGGACCCGCGGCGAGTCCAAGATGAGTGGAGCGATCGTCCGCGAGGCGATGATCCGCACGACGGTGCTGGGCCTGGCCCACCGTGGGGGACAGGCGCGGGACGTGACGCGGCGGCTGCTGGGCCGTTAGGCGGTGCGCCGGGACCGGAGCTGGCCGGAGCGGAGCAGCTCGAGGCGCTCCTCGAGCAGGACCTCGAGCTCCTCACGGGTGCGGCGCTCGAGCAGCATGTCCCAGTGCGTGCGCGGCTGCTTCACCGGCTTGGTGGGCTCGGGCTTCACGTGGTCGCGGAGGATGGCCTCCTCGCCGCAGCGGCACTCCCAGACGGCCGGGACCTCGGCCTCGAGGGAGAACGGCAGTTCGATGACGTGCCCGTTGGGGCAGTCGTACCGGGCGAGCTGGCGCGGCGCGAACTCGACGTTCTCCTCGGACTCCATCGACTTGGACCCGATGCTCATACCTCGGAGTGAACGGTCTGCCATGCGTGCTTCCCCTTGCTGTCTCGTGGACTGTCATGGACGTGCGTTCGCTGTGGTCGCACAGTCCTGTCTGGAGTTGACAACGCCCGAGGGACTGCTTTTGTTCCCGCCTCACTATTCTGGAGGGGTGATCGACCTGCGCAGCGACACCGTCACCGGTCCGACTCCCGCCATGCGCGCCGCCATGGCCGCCGCGGAGGTGGGGGACGACGTCTACGGCGAGGACCCCACGATCCGCGCCCTGGAGGAACGCACCGCCCGCCTGCTCGGTCACGAGGCCGGGCTGTTCTGCGCGACCGGGTCGCAGTGCAACCTGCTCGCCGTGGCGCTCCTGGTGCAGCCCGGCACGGAACTGCTCTGCGATGCCCAGGCACACGTCGCCCGGGCGGAGATGGGCGCCCACGCCGCACTCCACGGAGTGTCGGTGCGCACGTGGGACGGTCGCGCCGGCGTGGCCACCACCGCCCACGTCGCGCGCCTGCTCCAGCCCGACGCCGGCCCCTTCCTCGTCTCGACGGCCGCCGTCGCACTCGAGAACACCCACAACTTCGGTGGCGGGACCATCCAGCCGCTGGAGCACCTGCGGGAGGTCTCGGCGCTGTGCCGGGACGCCGGGGTGGGGCTCCACCTCGACGGCGCCCGCCTGTGGAACGCCCACGTGGCCACCGGAACCCCGATGGCGACGTTCGGACAGCTGTTCGACACGGTGACCGTGTGCTTCTCGAAGGGCCTCGGGGCACCGGTCGGCTCCGTGCTCGTGGCGAGTGCGGAACACATTGCCCGGGCGCGCGTCCTGCGGAAGCCGCTCGGGGGCGGCTGGCGCCAGGCGGGCATCCTGGCCGCTGGGGCGCTGTACGCGCTGGACCACCACGTGGACCGCCTCGCGGACGACCACGCCGCGGCCCGGGCCTTCGCGGCCGCCGTAGCGGAGCAGGCGCCGCACGCGGTCGCGAACGTGCCCACGAACATCGTCGTCCTCGACACGGCGACGCGTCCTGCGCGGGACGTCGCCGCCGCGGCAGCGGCCCGCGGTGTGGCAGTCTCGGCACTCGGGGTGCACGTGCTGCGCGCGGTGACGCACCTCGACGTGACGCGGGAGCAGTGCGTCGAGGCCGGTGCCGTCGTCGGCGAGATCCTCGGCGCGCCGGAGTGACCCTGCAGCGCAACCACGTCAACTGGCAGCAGGACGAGTTGATGTGAGACGAGTGCCTGTCAGCGAGACGAAATGTGGAAGCTGTGCTCTGATTCCCGATAGTTGATCCGAATAGTGCGTCCGGTGGTTCCTCGCTTTCCCATCCCCCTGACAACGTCTTCGCCTTCGTGGTCACAATGGTGCCGGGGTGATTGGCATGTCGAGTGGTGTGGTGGTGAGGGACGACGTCGTCACCGCGGTGGCGCCGCCGTCGCGGCTCGTCGCGGTGGCCCGGGTGGCGGCCGCGCTGGTCGTGGTGGCCGCATTCGCACAC
>DBPQ01000096.1:0-121 GCA_002304945.1 Actinomycetales bacterium UBA1416
GTTGGCGAACAGCCGCTCCATCTGAACCGGGGTCACAAACGACCCGGGGGTGAGACCGGCGCCGTTGTTAAGGCCGGTGAGGCCGGTCCCGAGCCAGGTGCCGGGTGGGGTGCCGTGCGCG
>DBPQ01000096.1:147-13561 GCA_002304945.1 Actinomycetales bacterium UBA1416
GGTAGGTGTAGGACTCCCCCGCGTGCCGCACACACATCGACATCACCGGGAACCACCACCCGTGTGGCGCGCCTGCCACGCCCGCCAGCGGCACGTGGCCGAGCAGTACAAGGCGTCGCGGCGCAAGCCGGCCGGGAGGGGACGGTGACAGGCGGCGCAGCGGCGAACGGTGGCCCGCCAATGGTGGGACCGGCAGCTGTGGGAGCAGAAGCGCGCGTCACGCCGTCGGGGGTGGAACACGACCCCGCACGCCTCGCACACGGCAGCCACCCGGCCGCCCCTGGCGCGCGGAGTCGCGGCCGCGGCCCAATCCCGGGCCGGCCACTGACGGCGGCGATGCTCATTGCTTCCCACGCTGGAGGGAGGTCAGCGGGTGCGCACACCGCCAACGGATCGCCCCTCACATGCCAGATGAGTGGACGTGATCGGATGCAACGGAGTGGACGTGATCGGATGCAACGGAGTCGGGCGAGTAGACGGCGCGCGGGGGCCGCTGTTGAGAGCAGGGTCCGCGGAACGTCGCGGCGGAGAACATCCGGGTTGGGATCTGCAACATCGACGCCCGCACCAGCGCTGCGGGGAACTTCGTCGGGAATCTCCCGGGCAACCAGATTGGGCACGACTTTGTCTCCGTAGTCCACGAGGTCGGCGCCGAGAGTTCGGGGACGAGCGAATCAAGCCCGGCCTTCGCCTGTGGGTCAACCCGGTGAACTCCGCCGAGGTCACCTCGACACGTTCCGCGGTCGAGGTCGCCGACTCCGCCGGGGGCTCGGCCCAGTACGTCATGGTTGAGGACGCAACAACCTCCACCGCCTGCCGGCTGTCCTCAGCTTCGGCAAGGCGGTCTGAGCTGAGGAAGCCTCCTTGCGCTGTCGCAGTCTTCATCTTCCTACCGGGCCCACCCAGCAACCGTCAGAGGGCGCGGACGCACTCGACCACACTCCCACGCGTTCGTCAACCTACCCACAACCAACGGAACAGCGGGCTCCCGCGCTGCGCTTACGTCGCCGACCAAGACCACCTAGTCACCGGTCGGCGAGCACGCTCCGACACGACCTCCACGGCACTCTCCTCCCGGGCACCTACGCCCACAAGGGGCACCGCGCCACCCTCCTTGGTCAGCCGCCCTGTCGGCAAGAACCGCACGTCGCTGCACCCCAACTGGTAAGCGGCCGTGTCCCGATCGTGCAGCACGAGGCAGGAATACGGACGGCATACGCGATCAGACATCTGGGGCCTGTTCAACGATCGGGGCACCGGTGCCCACCCTGGCTGAGAGATACTTGCCGTCATGAGCGATTACACAGCCTTCGCGGAAGTCGTCGAACGTTTACCCGCACGAATCGGGACTGAACACGTGGCTCTGAAGGCGTTTGGAGTGCGCGACTCCGAGAGCCCGTTCATAGATCCGGTCTTGACTACTTTCGAAGCCATGACACAGCCGAGCGTTACATTCATTTCGGCCAGAGGTGCGACGGGGAAGTCTACAATGGCTGAGGAACTCTCGAGACGGCTCCAAGCGCCACTCTGGTCCCTGAACGAGGACAAAGCCGTGAGCGGAGACGCACTCGCCGCCAGATTGGGCGCCTACCTGAACGTCGTTGACCCGCTGTTAGAAGCACCCCGCCATGTTCCCGTTCTCATAATTGACGCCTTGGATGAGGCGCGGATGCGCGTCACCGGCGTCTCGTGGGACGAGTTTGTGGACTCATTGGCACAATTCGCTGCGGCAGGAATCCACCTCGTCCTTATGGGACGCCAGCGCACTGTAGAAGATGTCTGGTATTCACTCAGCGAGCAAGTGGCCACAATTAGTTGGTACGAAATATCTCACTTCACTCCCGAACAGCAGAGCGCCTATGTGGACCTGCGGGCACTCGGCGACAACGCCTCCTCGGCGAGGAACGAAGCATATTCCCGAGCAAAGGAAGTTGTTCTCCAAGCACTCAACGGCGCCACTCATACTTCGCTCAACGAGACGTTCGCCGGCTACGCCCCCGTCCTAGACGCCGTGGCAAAGCTGTTGCGCCCGGGGGAGAACTACCAGAACGTGGCCAACAAGTTCCAAGGTTCTGCGGCTGGAGGAAGCCGCTTGGACGTCCTTCGCAATATCTTGGACACTCTTTTGCGCCGCGAGCAAGTGAAGGTCGTACCACTGGCACGACAACTTGGTCTGGATCAGAATTCCATTTACACCCCGGCAGAACAATTGTCATGGTTGGCGGCTCAGCTACTCGGCAGCAAGAGCCCAAAACTCGATTGGTGTCCCAAAGACAAGCGTGACGAATATGTTGATCGGATCCAAGAGTTCTTGTTCGACCATCCTTTCCGTGATGGCGACAAATGGGCAAGTCCCGTGTTCTCAAGTTTTGTCGCGTTTCAACGCCGTGACGTAGCGAATCCTGAGGCTCTCGCGCATGCCGCCTCAGCAAGTGGACTTCTGTTCGAGTTCGCGGCCGCCGAATGCCACGATAGCCCTCTGATCGTCGACGAGCAGCAGTTCGCCGCCCTCAACGCATCCCTGCTTGCAGGTCAATGGGCCGATTTAACCACCAACGTGAGTATCCGCGTCGATTCCTGGAACCCGGGCCAGACAGCCGAGACGGTCAAGGCGCTTTTGACGCTCTCTCAGTCAGATTCGTCCGAGACACAACTCGTAGCAGAAGTACTGCTGTCAAGTCCCGGGACGCTGGAACTGGTAAGCCCACTCACCAGCATCGACGTCGACTTTGGTGGACGTGTCGTGGTATCAACCCGAACAGCGTCGATTGACATTGGACCCGATGTCTACATACACGCGGACTCAGTAGAGCTCGAAGGCGTTTCCATGCATCTCAGCAATGACACCGGGGCTTCCGATCTGGCCGGACCTGCTGTGGAGGTTGAGGTCCACTCAGGTTTCCAATCGAGCGCAAGACTGATTGGCAATGTCACGGCTCAGAACTTCACGATAGTGGCACCAGCGTCCCTAAATCTGACATATCCATGGGTGCAGTTCCGCACGGAACCCGACGAAGATACTAGCGTCAACTCTCCCGATGATCGCGCGCGGAGATTCCTCAATAAGCTGATGAGCCTTGCCAGAAAGCATGGTCACATCGGTCAGCGTGCGGTTTACATCAAGAAGCTGCAGGGTCGCCAAGGGTTGGAGCCGGACGACTTCAAACGCGCCATCCAGGTGTTGGTCACTCTGGGTGTGGCTGAGATTCGGAACGACATGCTATTCATCTCGGGCGATTGGGATGAGCATCGATACGATGGAAAGGGTCGCGCTGGCATGACCTCCTATGAGGACAAGAAGGAATACTGGCGGCCGGTACTCAACAGTATTTCTGAGGCGCTCCATTAGACGGTATGAGGTGACTGCCTCGGGGTGAGGGTTTTCGGGCTGTGCCCTCACTCACGAGATTCGTGGGCATCGAGTGAGGGCTGCCTGCCCAAGACATCCAACAAGGCGAATGCCCGGCGTCTACGCGATCGCGCCTCCCAAAGCGGCACGTCGCCTGGCCAGAAGGGCAGAGAGGACGGCGCGAGGGGCACGGTAGGTTGTAGTCGATAGCGGTCGCTTCATCGACACCAGCGTGGAGCGTGCTGCGAAGCTGTAGTAGCCCTGACCTAGGTTGACCTCGTGCAGCCTCGTCCTGGATCCCCAATCAGCTGGCGGCGAACATTGTCCTGCGACGAGCCCGGCATCCCACCAGCCCTCAAGCGCCGCCCTCATCCTTGAGGTCCCCGGCCATACCTACTCATCTCTTCGGCACGTGCCACCACCGTCAACCCATCCGACACGCACCGTGACGTGACCGATTCGGTGGCGCTCCTACATGAGGCGCAGGTGTTTGGCGGTCACTGGGCGAGCCCGCCCCTAGAGCACTTGCAAAGAGGGGCTGAGAGGGGTATCGTTGTTAAGTTAACCAAAAAGTTCGAACTGTTCTCGTTATGTTCTCGTTCAAATTGCACACCTTTTGATTTATTGGAGAAGAACCACCATGTCATCCCTCAGCTACTCCTCAGGCCACGCAGTCGATGAGATGACCGTCGCTGTCGGACTCTTGGGAGCAGGCGTCACCATTGGACTCCGTGCTATGTGGCAGAGCCACCCTGAGGTCCGCAGCGCCTGCCTCCGTACCCTTTCCTCTCCCGAGGTACGCAAGGCGTTCGGGGACCTTGAACTGCCGGTGCGTCGCGCCCTCGCCGATTTCGCTCATCGGGCAATCCTCCCTGGCTGATCGCCAATCGACCCCAGCTCAATCAACCTCTGACGCGGGGGCATGCATGTAAAGCGTCCGCTGCTCATGTAACGACCCTTGCCGTCGAGGTGTATGACGGAAAGGCCTGCAGCAAGAATCGCTGTGCAGATCGTGGTTGCCGGCAAACATCGGGCTCTACCGCCCCACCCCGGTTCAGCACATTCGATCGCCACCGGTCATGTCAAGAGCCATCGCCCCACGCTTCAGCGCGAGTAACCCACCCTGACCGCCTTCGACATGGTGATTATGGTGGTGGGGTGCACAACCTGTTCGAAGCCACCGCCGCGTGGGAGGAGGCCGCGCGCCTGCTGGGCACGTCGTCGGACCGATGGGGTCACGTAACCGGTGTGGCCGCGGCAGCACGGGCCGTCGTCGACGTCGTCCCGCCCGCGGACGCTGAGCTACTTGTCGCGGCCGCGTGGTTGCACGACATCGGGTATTCCCCCGCCATCGCCCACACCGGGTTCCATCCCCTCGACGGGGCCCGCCACCTCCGCTCGCTCGGGGCCTCACCGCGCCTTTGTAGTCTGGTCGCGCATCACTCCGCCGCGGTGGTTGAGGCGAAGGTGCGGCACATGCGCGCGATGTTGCTGGCGGAGTTCCCGCCGGAGGAGTCGATCGTCGCCGACGCGCTCACATTCGCGGACATGACCACTAGTCCCACCGGGCAGCCGGTGACCGTGGAGGAGCGGTTGGCGGAGATCCTCGACCGCTACCCACCGACGGATCCGGTGCACCGGGCGATCATGGAGTCGTCCGAGCAGCTGCGCGCCGCCGTCGCCCGCGTTGAGGCGCGGCTCGGGGTTCGTCAGCCGAGGTAGGGCTCGGCCCGATTCTCGAAGAAGTGGTCGATGCGCTTGCGCATCGAGGGGTGGATCCGCAGCCCGTCGAGTTCATCCTGGGCGACCCACCGGAGTTCGAGGCTCTCGGAGTCCTTCTGCAGCTCCCCGCCCAGGAGCCGGCACCGGAAGGACAGGGTGAACTGCTGGCGGACCTCACCGTCGGTGTAGGCGATAATGTGCCGCGGATCGGTGTACAACCCCACGAGCCCGGTGACCTCGACGTCCAGACCGGTCTCCTCCTTCACCTCCCGCACCACCGTCTGAACGATGGACTCGCCGTAGTCGTGGGTCCCGCCAGGCAGCGCCCAGAGGTCGTTGTCGACGCGGTGCTCGAGCAGGATGCGGCCGTCGTCGTCGGTCACGCACCCGACGGCGGCGGGGACGAGGCTGTTCGGGGTGGGGGCGTCCGGGTCGTCGTAGTAGTCCGTCCGTGCCATCTCTCTCACCTGATCTCTCGTGCCTGGTCCCACACTCGCTCGTAGCTGCGAGCGTAGTGCTCGAACAGCCGCCCGCCCGGCGCCCGGTGCAGGTGCAGCACCGGGGAGTGTGCCGCCGGGGCGCCGTAGACGTGGGTGTTGGCGAGCATGACGTCGTCGGCGCGGTACAGCGAGGCGTACAGCGTGGTGCCGTGCAACCGCACCTCGACGCCGTCGTGGCCGAGTAGCGGCGCCACCAGGTTGAGGGTGAGCCGGATGCGGGCGGCCATGTCGATGCCCTCCTCCACCCCGCGCTCCGTGATGGCCTCGGAGTCCGGGTCCCCGAGCAGGAGCCTCACCCGGACCCCGGCGTCGGCCTTCGCGGCCAGGGTGTCGACGATGTGGGGGAAGGCGTCGAACCAGAACAGCCCGGCGTACACCAGCAGGCTCACCTCCTGGCGCGCCTCAGAGACGAGGTCGGCCCACAGTGGCGCCGGCACCGCCCCCCGGTTGGGGTAGAAAGCCACCAACTCCGCGGTGCTGGCCACCTGGGTGAGCTTCTCGTCCTGGGTCTCGGGCCACAGGTAGCCGGCGTCCACCCCCAGCAGGTTCGCGACCGTCCACCGGTGGGTGCGGTACGGCGTCCGGCCCAGCGTGATCCACCGCTCCACGGTCTTCGGGTCCACCTGCACCCGTTCGGCGATCTCGGCCGTGCTCACACCGCTGGCAACCAGCGCGGCCCGCAACCGTTCGTTGCTCACGTTCGTCCCCCCTTGTCCACAGGACGTCCTGCCCGTCGCCGGACGTCCCCAGCTGTCCCTGCACGCGGTGATGCCGTCCCCGCCCCTCGCAGTCCGATGGATACCGACACCGGACGACAACGACCACCGAGGTGCGACATGCAGCCAACCGCCACTCTCTCCCCCACCCCCGACACCATGGCCGCGGCCGGCATCGGGGCGGACGACATGCTCCGCACCGCGGTGGAGCGGATCCGGGAGGAGGGGTGGGAGTCCACCTGGGCGACGTGGCTGTTCGAGCAGCTGCAGGCCCGGTGCGGGGCCTGGGCGGCGAAGGTCGACCACAGGTGCAACCGCCGCCCCGGCACGCTCCCGCCGGAGGATGTCCTGACCGCTTGCTGGCACACGATCACAAGGTTCCCCGACGCGATCCTCGCAGCGAAAGCACCTTGGGCGTACCTGTGGACAGCCGTGCGCAACGAACTGGCTGTGGACATCACCGCCGAGTCGGTCCTGTCCGCCCGGCAGGCCCGCCGCTCCAGTGCGGACCGGCCGGACCGGCTGGTGCGCGTGGGCCTGGAGACCCACCACCTCGACACGTGGTCGCCCGCACTGTCCGCTCCGGTGCCGGCGCCGCCGTCGGACGGCCTGACCGCCCTCGTCGGCCTCCTCGCCGAGGGGGAGGCGGACCGGGTCGGGTACTGGGGCGACGTCGTCGACCGTGCCTTGGACGTCATGGCCGACGCCCGCCGTTCCTACGAGGAGTACGCGCTGCGCCGCGACCCCTACCTGCGCGACCACGCCGGCCTCAGCCTCGAGGAACTCTCCGCCCTGGCCGCCCTGCTGATCGGCCCGCGGCGCGGCGACCGTGCCGCCCAGTCCCTCCTCCTCGCCCTGCGCCGCGACCCGGCCACGCCCGTCGACGCCGTCCCGGGGGCGGCCCGCCGGGTTGGTCTCCTCCAGACCAGGAATCAAGCGGGCGTTTCGGCGACGTCGTTCGCGGCGTGAGCGGCGCCGTCGACACGCGGCGGACACGCCCGTGACCGCGCCAGCAGAAGCCTGGCCAAACGAACCGTCCGGAGCGTCCGGGCGGGTGTGTGTCCCCTGGGCCATCACCGACCACCGTGTCCCCACCGCCGCAGCCATGCCCGAGACCGATCTTGGCCTCGCGGAACGGTTCGTGCTGTGGTGCGGGGACCACTGGCGGTACCGGCCCGGCATCGGGTGGATGCGCTACGACGGCGTCCGCTGGGTCTGGGACGAACACGGCCACCACGCCCGCACCGAAGTCCAACAAGTCGTCCGCGCCATCAGCGAACTCGAAGCCCACTCCCTGCCCGCGCTCTCCGGCGACGGCCGCCGCCGCTCCGCCCGCGACCTGCGCCGCCAGTGGGCCAGGTCCTGCGAGACACCCCGGCGGATCCTCGCGGCCCTGGAATGCGCCGAGACCCTCCCCGGCATGTGCGTCGGCGAGGACGGCTGGGACCCCGACCCCTTGGCGATCAACACCCTGTCCGGGTACCTCGACCTGCGCACCGGCCACCTCCACCCCCACCGCCCCCACCACCGGTGCACCGCCGTCGTCAACGCCCCCTACCACCCCCACGCCACCTCGGACGCGCTCGACCGCGTCCTCGCCCACCTCAGTGGCGGCGACGACGCCGTCCGCGGCTTCCTGGGACGCTGGCTCGGCTACTGCCTCACCGGCTCCATGACCGCCGAAGTGTTCCTCTTCCTCTCCGGCGCCGCCGAATCCGGCAAGTCCACCCTGTTCTCCGCCTTCACCCGGATGCTCGGCAGCTACGCCGAAACCTCCTCACCGGAATCCTTCGCCCCACGTCTCAGCACGGGCGGTGCAACCCCCGAGCTGGCACGGCTGGCGGGCAAGCGGTTCGTCTACGTGCCCGAAGCCGGCGGCCTGCGCCTCGATGCGTCACGGATCAAAGCGATCGTCGGCGGTGACCCGGTGGTGGCCCGGCTGCTGCACCGCAACCCCGTCACCTTCCGGCCGCGGTTCAAGCTCGCCTTCACCGCCAACGAACTGGCCGTCATCCCCGACGACGACGCCGGGCTCCGCCGCCGGCTCCTGCCGCTGCGGGTGGACGCCACCGTCACCCGCCGCGACACGACCGTGAAGGCGACGCTGGAGGACACCGAGGAAGGCCGGGCCGCGCTGCTCGCGTTCGCCGTCCAGGGTGCCCGCCGGTGGCTGGCCGACGGCGGCGACCTCGCCGCCCTCCAACCACCCCCACAAGTGAGGGACGCCCTCACCACCTACTTCGCCGAGATGGACCCCCTCGCCGAATGGTGGGAAGAACGCGTCCTCGTCTCGGAGACCGGCGCGACAACGACCTCACGCCTCCACGCCGACTACGCCGATTGGTGCCGCGACCATGGCGTCCGCGCCGTCCTTGGCATCAAGGGATTCGCGCAACGGCTCACAGCCCGCGGCTTCCCGGTCGCCCGGGACAGGACCACAGGCAGCGCGCGCCTCGGGCTAACGCTGCGCTGCTTTTCCGGCGAGAGTCCTCAGACCAATGCTCGTGTCAGGTCGGCGGCGCGGGAGCATCGAATAGTGTCAGCTGTTCACTACTCGTGAGTGCCATGACGGCCTCCGCCGGTGTGACGATGCGCACCCCTTCAATCTGTTGACCCACGGGAAAGTCGTGAGTGTTCGCCGTGACAAAGTAGCGGGCTCCCCCTACAACTGCGGTGGCGAGATGGATAGCGTCAAGATTCCTCACCTGCGGGTAACTCACCGTGATGTCAGCCGCTTTTCTGGCCACGCTCATTGTGAGGTCGATATAATTCACCTTGCTCGAGTCCAATTGAGCGAGGATCAGTTCTCGCTTCCCACTACCGTCGTCGTTACGGTGTCGCGGGGGTACCTCCACGAGAATCGCAGGAGACTCTACGAGGTGAATCGCGCCGTCCCAAGCCGCGTCTAGCAGCTGTGCACAGTCACGGGCTCCGGGTTCCTCGCCTGTGATTGTGAGAAGGAAGCAGCACGCGTCAAGTACCATGGTTAGGTCTTCAGGACTCGCCACGGGACCGCCTTAGGTAATCCAACACGGGTAGCCCGTCAGTTGCTCGTGGGTCGACCCCGAGCAGGTCGGACCACCGAGTCGGAGTCTCAGGAATGAGTCGGACCTCGGACGCGGCGAGGTGGAACGGAAGCCCGTGGGCGTCTTGCTTGATTTCGCCCACCGCTTCCACGAACCCGTAGAGGGCTTCACGGAAGGTTTGCCGGAGACTGTCAGGGAACTTGACCCTCACAGTCCGGCCCCCCTGCAGCCTAAGCGACGCCCTGTTGCCTCTTGAAACGTTGACGCCTGTCACCGTGCCTCGAAGCGAACCGGGGATGGTCTTCGTCGTGGGTTGCGACTGGGCCAGTCGTTTCGCTAGGTGATCATCCAGCTGAAGCACCACTGGTGAGGTGTCACCCACCAACGTGAGAGTAGGGACGGCGCCTTCTCCAGTGCTGGCATCGATCAACGCCCGAGTCTCCGTGTACGTGTCCGGTGGCCAGTCGCTCGGCACTTCTCCGCGACCAACGGCACCAAGGCCTCCAACCAAACGAAGGATCGGACGATCATCGCCACCAGAGTCTGGAGCGAGAGCCGCTATTCCGGAGCCCAGTCGCAGCTCGGTCAAGACCCACTCCGTGGGGTTCTCAGCCAAGGAGTCGAGTGCGTCGACCAGCTTCTGGCCCGCGCTGAAGAAGCGCGTGGCATTCGCCGCGCTTCCCTTGTCAACTTCCAGTCGAATCTCAATCACTCGCACTCCTTACTTGCATCCTCCCGCATGAGCGCGATTGCTGGCGTGGTTCGAGACAAGTTCCAGCCTATGGACTGGAATCCCCTGGATCATCCGGACCACGCAAGGACGTGGACTGCCATGACAGGCAGTGCGGCTGCGTCTGCTCCAAGTGCCGGAAGTGCCGGGGCCGGCGGTCCATCGTGACCGGCAGATCCGGCACTTGGTGGCACGTCCGCCAGGACAAGTGCCACCAGTAAACGTGCTGATCAGAACGCTGATCCTGCCTCTCCAGCACTTCCGGCACTTCGTCTGGGGAAGTGACGGTAGTGACGGTACCTGTGGATAACTTTCCGGGGGTATCGGCGATGTAGGGCAGTCTGTGGGGCACGTGCCGAACTGCCGAAGTGCCGCACGTGCGCACGGGGGGCGCTCCCCCGGGTGACCCGTCCGAGGAGGAGCCGTGAAGTCAGTCCGCTGGGCCGTTGCCCTGCTCGTCATCGTGGCGGTGGCCGTCGCGGTCGCCGTGGGAGTCCGGGGCGACGGCGCCGCCCCGACAGCCACACCGTCGCCGGCCGCCCCCGCCACGCCGTCGGGCATGGTGGGGCCGGTCTCCCCCGCGGCCCGCCCCACCGACGTGCCGGGGATGCTCACCCTGACCCGCACGTCGGACCCGGAAGTCTACGCCGCGTCGGTAGCCGCGGTGGTGTTCTCGCTGGACACCCGGGCCCTGACCACGGGGGACTACCGCGCCGCCCTGCTGGCCGGGGCGGACCCGTTGATGTCGGACACCGGCCTCGCGGACTTGGCGGCGACGGTCGAGGAGCGGATCCCGGACGCGACCCGGTGGGCGCGGATGCGCGCGAACCAGCAGTGGTCCACCTGGACGACGACGGCGGTGTGGGAGCCGCAGACCTGGGCCGAGGTCGTCACCGATGGCCTGCACGAGCCGGGGTGGGTGATGCGCAACGTCACCGGCACCCAGACCACGGTCTACCTCGACGGCGGCCAGGAACGGACGGTGGTGTCCGAACCGACCCTGACGGTCGGGATGCGCTGCCCCGCTCCCGGCGCCGGCGTGGACCGCTGCCACCTCACCCTGATCGGGACGACGGTCCTGCCATGACCGCAACCCACCCCTCCCGCCGTCCCGCTCGCCGGGTGCAGTCATGAGGAAGGCCGTGCTGCTGATCGCCGCGCTGACCGGGTTCGTCCTGGTCGGGCCGTTGGGGGTGGCCGCGGTCGGGCTGCTCGCGGTGGCGAACGACGCGGTCACCCGGGCGGAGTGCGGTCCCGGCGGCCCCGCCATCCTCCCCACCGACGAGCTGCCCGCGTCCGTGGCGGGCTACTCCGGTGAACAGCTCGCCAACGCCGCGGCGATCATGCGCGCCGCCGTCCCCCTCGCCGTGGGGGTGCACGGGCAGCGGGTGGCGGTGATGACCGCGATGGGCGAGTCCTCGCTGATCAACGTCGACCACGGGGATGCCGCCGGCCCGGACTCCCGGGGCCTGTTCCAGCAACGCGACAACGGCGCCTGGGGCTCCTACACGGACCGGATGAACCCCCAGACCGCCGCGACCAGCTTCTACACCGCGCTGCTGCGCGTGGAGGGGTGGGAGACCCTGCCCCCGACCCTCGCGGCGCACCGGGTGCAACGCAACGCCGACCCGCAGCACTACGCCCGCTACTGGGACGCCGCCGTCGCGGTCGTCACCGCCCTGACCGGCACCCCGAGCGCGGTCCCTGGCGTCGACACCGCACCCGCGGCCGGGTGCGGAACGAGCGCCGGGGCCGGGACAGTGACGGCGCAGGGGTGGGCGAGCCCCGCCGTCGGGAGGATCACCTCCCGGTACGGTGTGCGCGTCCACCCGGTCACCGGGGTGATCGGCAGCCACACCGGCGACGACGTCGCGAACCGGTGCGGCACCCCGGTCCGGGCCGCGGCCGCCGGCATCGTGCTCCGGGCGGGGCCCGGGCCGTATCAGGGGCGGACCGGGAACCAGATCATCATCGACCACGGCGGCGGGGTCACCACCCGGTACGGGCATGTGCTCACTGGCACCGAGACCGTCCGGCCGGGTGACCTGGTCACTGCCGGCATGCAGATCGCGGCGATGGGCGGTGACCCCGACCTCGACCCGATCGGCGCGGGGTCGTCCACCGGCTGCCACCTCCACTTCGAGGTCAACCTCGACGGCGCCCCGGTCAACCCGTCCGCCCACCTCCTCGCCCACGGTGTCGTCCTCGGCACCGACTGACCCGTCCGGGCCGACACCCGTCGTCCCCGGCCGACCCCTACCACCCGTGCGCGCACCCGCAGGTCTCCCTAGGACACCCGCGGTGCCCGCCACCCCGACCAGACAAGGAGCCCATCATGTCCCTTCCCACCCTGCTCACCCCCACCGCCGACCCCGGCGTCATCGCCAACGGCTCCGGCCTGCCCGGCCTCGCCCAGTTGCGGGAGATCGTCGGCGCGCTCCTCACCTTCGGGCTCGTCGCCTGCGTGGCCGCCCTGGTGATCTCCGCGGTGGTGTGGGGCCTGGGATCCAACTCCGGCAACCCCCACCTCGCCGGGCGGGGGAAGTCCGGGGTCCTCGTCGCCGCCGGCGCCGCGCTGCTGATCGGTGCCGCGAACGCGATCGTGACGTTCTTCTCCAACGTCGGCGCCACCATCTGAGGCCCCACCGTGGACTTCTGCGACGTCGCCCCCCTCACCCCGGCATGCCTGCCAGCCGGGGTGGCGGGCACCCTGGCCGGGATGGCCGCCACCAGCATCCTGGACGCGCTGGCGGACTCGTTCGCCCGCGCTGTCGGGACCGTGCTGGACGCCACCTTCACCGCGATCTCCACCGCCACCACCGTGGACCTGACCGCCAGCTACGTGGCCCGCAACGTCCAGGTCCTCACCTCGGTGGCGTTGGTGATCATCGTGGGCCTGTTCGTGGTCCAGGTGACCGCCGCCGCGCTCCGCCGCGAACCCGGCGGTCTCGGCCGGGCGGTCACCGGGGCCGGGGCCGCGGTGCTGGGCACCGCGGCCGCCGTCGCCGTCATCCAGTCCCTCCTCATCGCGGTGGACGGGATCTGTGAGACCATCGCCACCGCGGCCGGCACCTCGATCGAGGACGCTGCCCGCCGGCTGCTGGACGTCACCCTGCTCACCAGCCTCGCCGGCGGCCCCGGCTCCGGGGCCGTGCTCGTGCTGGTGTTCGGGGCACTGTACATCGTCGGCGCGGTCCTCACCCTCGGCACCCTGCTGGTCCGGGAAGCCCTCATCATCGTCGCCGTGGTCATCGCCCCCCTGGCGATCGCGGGCGGCACCGCCCGCATCACCACCGGATGGGTCCGCCGCTGGGCCCAGGTCACCCTCGCCCTCATCCTCTCCAAACTCGCGATCGTGGTGGTGTTCGTCG
>DBPQ01000010.1 GCA_002304945.1 Actinomycetales bacterium UBA1416
CTCGAGCGGGCGGTGCGGGGGCGGGGACCGGGGCGGGTGGACGTGGACGCCGCCACCCTCGCCGCGGAGCACCCGGCCCTCCGGACGCGGGTGTTGCACCGCCTGCTGGTCGAGACGTCCGGCACCGGCGGGGCATACGCGGCGCGCCACGTCGACGCCGTCGATAGGCTCGTCACGGACTACCACGGGCAGGGTGCCGCCGACCTCCCGGGCCTGACGGCCCGGCGGAGCGGCGGGACGATCGTCCTCACGAAAGGGAACGGACATGGACGCCGGTGACATGGGGCAGGACCTGCAGAAGGTGCTGCTGACCGAGGAGCAGATCGACGCGCGCCTGACCGAGCTGGCCGCGCTCATCGACCGGGACTACGAGGGCACCGACCTGCTGCTGGTGGGCGTGCTCAACGGTGCGGTGATGGCGATGGCGGACCTCGCGCGCAAGCTGCACAACCGCGCCCAGATGGACTGGATGGCGGTGTCCTCCTACGGGTCGGGCACCCGGTCCTCCGGGGTGGTGCGGATCCTGAAGGACCTGGGGACGGACATCCAGGACCGGCACGTCCTCATCGTGGAGGACATCATCGACTCCGGGCTCACCCTGTCCTGGCTGGTGGCGAACCTGAGGTCCCGCAACCCCGCGTCGCTGCGGGTGGCGACGGTGCTGCGCAAGCCCGAGGCCGCCACGGTGGACGTCGAGGTGGACTACGTCGGCTTCGAGATCCCCAACGAGTTCGTGGTGGGCTACGGCCTCGACTACGCGGGCGACTACCGCAACCTCCCGTTCGTGGGCACCCTCGCGCCGCACGTGTACGGGGGCGGCCTGTAGCGCTGGAAGCGAACACGGTCGGTGAAACCGGCGGGCGTCGACTAACGTCGAATCACTGATCCTCCTGAAACGGAAAGCCTCGCCAGATGGACAAGAAAAAGCTCGTCCGTGGCCCCATGACGTGGGTGCTCCTCTTCCTCCTCATCCTCTGGGGCACCTACCTGTTCTTCGGGCAGTCCGCCTCCCGGGCGATCGACACCTCGGACGGGCTCGAGCTCCTCGCGGGTGACACCGTCGAGCAGGTCGTGATCACCGAGGGCCTCCAGCGGGTCGACCTGACGCTCACCGAGGACTTCATCACCGAGGCGGAGGACGGCACGGAGGAGAACCTCGGCACCGAGGTGGAGTTCTTCTACGTCACCCCGCAGGGCCCGGAGGTCATCGAGGCCGTGAAGGCGGCCGACCCGGCGGAGGGCTACAACTCGGTGGTGCCGCAGACCTCGTTCCTGGCCTCGCTGCTGTCCTTCATGCTGCCGCTGTTCCTGCTGCTGGCACTGTTCTGGTGGCTGTCCTCGCGCATGCAGGGCGGCGCCGGGATGATGCGCTTCGGCAAGTCCAAGGCGAAGATGGTCAACAAGGAGAACCCGCAGGTCACGTTCGCCGATGTCGCCGGGGTGGCCGAGGCGGTGGAGGAGCTGCAGGAGATCCGCGAGTTCCTGTCCGAGCCCGGCAAGTTCCAGGCCGTGGGAGCCAAGATCCCGAAGGGCGTGCTGCTGTACGGCCCGCCCGGAACCGGCAAGACCCTGCTCGCCCGCGCGGTGGCCGGCGAGGCCGGGGTCCCGTTCTTCTCCATCTCCGCCTCGGAGTTCGTCGAGATGTTCGTCGGCGTGGGCGCCTCCCGCGTGCGCGACCTGTTCGAGCAGGCCAAGGCCAACGCCCCGGCCATCATCTTCGTGGACGAGATCGACGCCGTCGGGCGCCACCGTGGCGCCGGCCTCGGCGGCGGGCACGACGAGCGCGAGCAGACCCTGAACCAGCTGCTCGTCGAGATGGACGGGTTCGACGTCAACACCAACGTCATCCTCATCGCCGCCACCAACCGCCCCGACGTCCTCGACCCCGCGCTGCTGCGCCCCGGCCGCTTCGACCGGCAGATCGGGGTGGACGCCCCGGACCTGAACGGGCGGCTCGCGATCCTCGGCGTGCACGCCAAGGGCAAGCCGATGTCCAAGTCCGTGGACCTGCGCCTCGTCGCGAAGCGCACCCCCGGTTTCACCGGCGCGGACCTCGCCAACGTGCTGAACGAGGCGGCCCTCCTCACCGCCCGGTCGAATGCCCAGCTCATCGACAACCGGGCCCTGGACGAGGCAATCGACCGCGTCATCGCCGGCCCCCAGCGGCGCACCCGGGTGATGAACGAGAAGGAGAAGAAGATCACCGCCTACCACGAGGGCGGGCACGCGCTGGCCGCGGCGGCGCTGCGCTACACCGACCCCGTGACGAAGGTGACCATCCTGCCGCGCGGCCGGGCGCTCGGCTACACGATGGTCATGCCCACCGAGGACAAGTACTCCACCACCCGCNNCTCGTGTTCCACGACCCCACCACCGGCGCCTCGAACGACATCGAGAAGGCCACCGCCATCGCCCGCAAGATGGTCACCCAGTACGGGATGAGCGAGAAGGTCGGCGCGGTCAAGCTCGGCATCTCGGACTCCGAGCCGTTCCTCGGCCGGGACATGGGCCACCAGCGCGACTACTCGGAGGACGTCGCCGGTCTCATCGACGACGAGGTCCGCCTCCTCATGGACCGGGCCCACGACGAGGCCTGGGAGATCCTCTCCGAGTACCGCGAGGTACTCGACGCGCTCGTCCTCGCCCTCCTCGAGCAGGAGACCCTCAACGAGAAGGAACTCGCCGCGGTGTTCGCCCCCGTCCGGAAGCGCGACCCCCGGCCCGTGTGGCACTCGAGCCCCAGCCGGCCGGTCTCCTCGATCCCGCCCATCGACTCGCCGGCCGAGGTGGCCGCCGGCACCGAGGGCGGGCTGCCCCAGGACCAGGCGGCCGACGCCGGCAGCGAGTCCTTCGGCACCGGGCAGAACCCGCCCGGCGGCGCCGTCGACGACCCGGCGGGCGGTGTCTCGTGACCGGGACGTACGACGCCGCCGCGGTCGAGCGTGCGGTGCGCGACCTGCTGGTCGCCGTCGGCGAGGACCCGGACCGTGACGGCCTGCGTGGGACGCCGGGCCGGATGGCGCGCGCCTACCGGGAGATCTTCGCCGGGCTGCACGAGGATCCGGCCGACGTTCTCGAGACGGTCTTCGACCTCGGCCACGACGAGCTCATCATCGTCCGCGACATCCCCCTGTACTCGATGTGCGAACACCACCTCCTGCCGTTCCACGGCGAGGCGCACGTCGGGTACCTGCCGGGCGAGGGCGGGCACGTCACCGGCCTGTCCAAGGTCGCCCGCCTCGTCGAGGGCTTCGCCCGCCGGCCGCAGGTCCAGGAGCGCCTCACCTCCGAGATCGCCGACGCCCTGGTGACCCGCCTGGGCGCCAAGGGCGTCATCGTGGTCATCGAGGCCGAGCACCTGTGCATGTCCATGCGGGGGGTCCGCAAGCCGGGCTCCCGCACCATCACGTCCGCCGTACGGGGGCATCTGCGCAACCCCGCCACCCGCGCGGAGGCCATGAGCCTGATCCTCCCGGGACGCTGACATGGCCGGGCGCACGCTCGTGATGGGGATCGTCAACGTCACGCCCGACTCGTTCTCCGACGGCGGCCGCTGGCTCGCCCCGGAGGCCGCCCTCGCCCACGCCCACCGGCTCGCGCACGACGGCGCCGACATCCTGGACGTGGGCGGCGAGTCCACCCGCCCGGGAGCCCGCCGGGTGGACGCCGCCACCGAGTGCGACCGAGTCCTCGGCATCATCCGGGAGCTGGCCCTCGAGGGCCACACCGTCTCCGTGGACACCGTCAACGCGGTGACCGCGCACGCGGCCGTCGCCGCCGGTGCCGCGATCGTCAACGACGTCTCCGGCGGCCTCGCCGATCCCGACATGGGGCGCGTCATCGCCGAGACAGGGGTGCCGTACGTCGTGCAGCACTGGCGCGGCACCCCCGAGACCATGGCGGGGCTCGCCACCTACGGCGACGTCGTCACCGAGGTGATCGCGGAGCTGCGGCAACGGCTGGACGAACTCGTCGCCGCGGGGGTCGGGCCCGAGCAGGTGATCCTCGACCCGGGGCTGGGCTTCGCGAAGGACGCCGCGCACAACTGGCGGATCCTCGCGCACCTCGAGGCCTTCGAGGCGCTCGGCCTCCGCCTCCTGGTGGGTGCCTCCAGGAAGCGGTTCCTCGCCGACGTCGTCCCGCCCGAGGTCTCCCGGAGCCCGGGCGAGCGGGACCACGCGACCGCCGCGGTCACGGCTCTGCTCGCCCGCCGGCGGATCTGGGGCGTGCGCGTCCACGAGGCACGCCCCTCCCGGGACGCGATCCGCGTGGCCGAGGCCTGGCGGGCGGCGGAGGAGGTGCGCCGTGGCTGACGAGATCTGGCTGCGGGGCATCTCCGCCCACGCCTTCCACGGCGTGTTCCCCGCCGAGGAACGTGAGGGTCAGCGGTTCGTCGTGGACGTGGGGTTCGCCACCGACGTGCGGCCACCGGCCCGGTCCGACCGGATCGGGGACACCATCTCCTACGCCGACGTCGCCGCGGCGGTGCACCGCGAACTCACCGGGGGTCCGTGGCGCCTCGTGGAGACCGTGGCCGAACGGATCGCCGCTGCGGTGCTCGACCTCGGGATCGGGGCGGTGGACGTGGTGCTCCACAAGCCGGAGGCACCGCTCGGCGTGCCGTTCACGGACGTCGAACTGCGGATCCGCCGGACGCCGCTCACCGTGGTGCCGGCCGAACCGGTGGACTGCGTGCTCGCGCTCGGGGGGAACCTCGGGGACGCCCCCGCCACGCTCGCGTCCGCGGTGGCGGAACTGGCGGCGCACCTGGGGGAGGTGCGGGTGGGACCGCTCGTGCGGACGGAGGCGATGACCCTGCCCGGGTCGGTGCCCCAACCGGACTACTGGAACACCGTCGTCGTCGCGCGCACCCGCCTGGCCGCCACGGAGGTCCTGGCGCTGGCGCAGGCCGTGGAGGCGCGCCACGGGCGCACCCGCGAGGTCCGCTGGGGGGAGCGCACCCTCGACGTGGACGTGATCCGGCACGGGCGCACCCGGTCCGCGGACCCCGCCCTCCTCCTGCCCCACCCGGGCGCGACGGAACGGCAGTTCGTGCTCGTCCCGTGGGCCGCCGTCGACCCGGACGCAGAGGTGGACGGACGGCGTGTCGCCGAGCTGGCGGACCACTCGGCGATCCGCGAGCGGCGGGAGGACTGGCGGTGAGGCGCACGAGCTGGGGAACGCTGGCGGCCACGGCCCTCGGGAGCGGCCTCCTCTCCTGGGTGGTGCTGGACGTGCTCACGAACGCCGGCGTGGCGCCCCAGCCCCCGTGGCTCACCGCGGTGGTGCTCGTGGCGGTCGCTCTCTGGCTGCTGCTCCGGGGCCGGGCGGTCAGGCGCATGGTGGCCGGGGAGGATTCCCCCATGACACCCCTGGGGGCCGCCCGCGTGGTCATGTTCGCCAAAGCAGCCTCCATCACGGGCAGCCTGCTCGGCGGGTTCTTCGCCGCCGGGATCGTCGTCGCCTCCGAGCACGCCCAGGCCCCCCTCAACCAGGACCTCATCCTCTCCTCGGGCCTCAACGCGCTCGCGTGCCTGCTGCTCGTGGGCGTGGCGATGGTGGTGGAGGGGTGGTGCCGGATCCCGCCGGAGGACGATGACGCGCCCCCCAACTCCTCCATGACCCTCGCATGAGGGCGAGTCGCACGGATCTGCGACACTGGAGGCACCGAGAACCCGGGAGGAACCACCGTGACCGCTGACCCCTTCAGCCCCGGAGGCGTCGTCTTCAGGCCCGTCTCCGGGAACCTCGTGACCGTCCGGCTCATCTCCGCCGGACTCTCGCTCGGCATCCCGCTGCTGGCCCTCGCCGCCCTCGCCGTCTGGGTGACGCCCTGGTTCTGGCTTGGTGCCGCCGTGCCGCTCGCCCTCCTGCTCTGGCTCCTGTGGCTCGTCCCGCGCCAGGTGCGCGCCATCGGGTACGCCGAGGCGGACGACGACCTCGTGATCCGGCGCGGCATCCTCTTCAAGTCCATGAGCATCGTGCCGTACGGCCGCATGCAGTTCGTGGACGTGCACCAGGGGCCCCTCGACCGGCACTTCGGCATCTCGAGCGTGCAGCTCCACACCGCCTCCGCGAGCACCGACGCCACGCTGCCCGGGTTGCCGGCGGACGAGGCGTCCCGGTTGCGTGACCGCCTCACCGCCCGCGGCGAGGCGCGGCTGGCGGGCCTGTGAGCGAGCCGGCGGACGGGGCCGTCACCACCGGCGAGGTCGAGGCGCCGCCCGAGGACTCCACGATCTGGCGCCAGGTCCACCCCGCCACCCCGCTCATCAACGCGTGGAAGGCGCTCGGCGTGCTCGTCGCCATCGTCGCGTTCAACATGATGGAGTCCATCGGGGCCACCCTCGAACTGGTCTCGGAATTCCCGGTGGTGTGGGTGGTCCTGGCGGTCGCCGGGGCGCTGGTCGTGGTGCTCCTCGTCGCGCTCGGCTACTCGTGGCTCGCGTGGAAGCGGATGCGCTACGCCGTGGGGGAGGACGCGGTGTTCCACCATCAGGGGATCCTCTTCCGCAGCCAGCGCCACGCCCGGCTCAACCGCATCCAGGGCGTGGACATCGTGCGGCCCCTCCTCGGACGCCTCGTCGGCCTGGCCGTGGTGAACATCGAGACGGCCGGCGGGGCGAAGTCGAACGTGCGGATCCAGTTCCTGAAGGACGACGAGGCCGAGAGGCTCCGGGCCGAGGTCCTCGGCCGGGCCGCCGGCCTGCGGGGCACCACGAGGCCCGGCGCCGCCCCCGGCGAGGCCCCGGTCTTCAGCCAGGCCCCGGAACGGCAGGTGTACGCGCTCCCGCTGGGTGACCTCCTCCTGAGCGTGCTGCTCTCGCCCGCGGCCGTCACACTCGTCGTGCTGGTCCTCCTGCTCGTGCCCGTGGGCCTGCTGGTGGGCGACGCCGGCTGGGCGGCCTTCTTCGGGCTCATCCCCGCCGCGCTCGCCGGCTTCGGCCTCTTCTACTCGCAGTTCGACTCCGGCTTCAACTTCACCCTCGCCGTGTCACCCGACGGCATCCGCCTGCGGCACGGACTGCTCTCCACCCAGGCCCAGACCCTGCCCCCCGGCAGGGTGCAGGCGGTCCGCCTCTCCCAGTTCCTCCTGTGGCGAGTCCGGGACTGGTGGCGCGTCGAGGTGAACGTCGCCGGCTACGGCCTCGACACCGGGAACAACGGCGTCCCCTCCTCCCGCACCGTCATCATGCCCGTGGGCGGCCGAGCGGATGCGGTCAACGCCCTCTGGCTCGTGCTCCACGACCTCGGCGTGGACGAGCCGGACACGGTGATCGCCGCCGCCCTCACCGGGACCCTCGACGACGGGGGCTTCCTCCCCTCCCCGCCCGCGGCGCGGTGGGTGGACCCCGTGACGTGGCGGCGCAACGGCCTGCTGATCACCCGCACAGCGCTGCTGATGCGGCGCGGCCGCCTCACCCGCACCCTCACCGTGGTGCCCCACGAGCGCACCCAGTCCCTCGCGATCCAGCAGGGACCGTGGGAGCGGCGCCTTGGCCTCGCGGACCTCCGAGCGGACTCGGTACCCGGTCCCGTCCGCCCGGTGGTACCCCACCTCCCCGCGACGCTCGCCGGCCAGGTGCTCTTCGAGCAGGCCGCCCGCGCCCGTGCCGCCCGGTCGAAGGAGGGCCCGGAGGAGTGGATGCGCCGTGTCGGCGTGGCCGACCCGGAGACGGCACCGGAGCCCGAGGAATGACGGGGCAGCCACGCCTCGGGATCGGCGTCGTCGGCGGCGGACGGGTGGGCACGGTCCTCGCCAACGCCCTGCGGGCGCTGGGTCACGCCGTCGTCGGGGTGACGGCGGTCTCCGAGGCCTCCCGGGAGCGGGCCGAGCTGCTCCTGCCCGGCGTCGACGTCCTCACGCCCCACGAGGTGATCCGGCGGGCCGAGGTGGTGCTCGTGACCGTGCCCGACGACGCCATCGCCGAGGTGGTGGCGGGTGCCGCCACCCTCGGGCTGTGGCAGGTGGGCCAGATCGTGGTGCACACCTCCGGCGTCCACGGACTGGAGGTGCTCGAGCCCGCCCGCGCCGCCGGTGCGCTGCCCCTGGCCATCCACCCCGCGATGACGTTCACCGGGACGTCCATCGACCTCTCCCGGCTCTCGGGGTGCCCCTTCGCCGTGACCGCGCCGGCCGCCCTCCTCCCGATCGCCCAGGCCCTCGTCGTGGAGATGGGGGGTGAGCCGTTCGTCGTCGCCCCCGCGGACCGCGCCGCCTACCACGCCGCCCTCACCCACGGGGCCAACCACCTCGTCACCCTCGTCGCGCAGGCCGAGCGGATCCTCGCCGCCACCGGGATCGAGGAGCCCGGCCGGCTGCTCGGCCCGCTCCTCGGCGCGGCCCTCGAGGGCGTGCTCGCCGACGGGGAACTCCACCTCACCGGTCCTGTGGTGCGCGGCGACGTCGGCACCGTCCGCAGCCACCTCGGGGCGCTCGCCGAGATCGGCGAGGAGGACGTCGAACGCGGCTACCGGGCGCTGTGCGCCCTCACCGCGGAGCGCGCGGCCGCGAACGGACGGATCAGCGCCGCCACCGCCCGCGAGATCACGGACCTCACCGAAGGGAGACGGAGATGAGGACGGTCACCACCCGTTCCGAGCTGGCCCGGGCCCTCGAGTCGTTGCCCGGCTCCCGCGCCCTCGTCATGACCATGGGCGCCCTGCACGAGGGCCACCTCACCCTCGTGCGCCGCGCCCGGGACCTGGCCGACCACGTGCTCGTCTCGATCTACGTCAACCCGCTCCAGTTCGGGCCGGGGGAGGACTTCGACGCCTACCCGCGGGGCCTCGCGGCCGACCTCGCGCTGCTGGAGCCCGAGGGCGTGGACCTCGTGTTCGCGCCCACCGACGAGGTCGTCTACCCGCGCACGCCCCTCGTCCGCATCGACCCGGGGCCGGTCGGCTCGATCCTCGAGGGCGCCACGAGGCCCGGGCACTTCGCCGGGGTGCTCCAGGTGGTCCACAAGATCCTGTGCCTCACCCGGCCCGACGTCGCGCTGTTCGGCCGGAAGGACGCCCAGCAGCTCGCCCTCGTCACGACCATGGTCGAGGACCTCGACGTCCCGGTCCGCATCGTCCCGGTGGAGATCGTGCGGGACGACGACGGCGTGGCCCGGTCCTCCCGGAACGCCTACCTG
>DBPQ01000112.1 GCA_002304945.1 Actinomycetales bacterium UBA1416
GACGAGCCGACCAACGACCTCGACGTCGAGACGCTCGGCTCGCTCGAGAACGCCCTCCTCGAGTTCCCCGGGTGCGCCGTGGTCATCACCCACGACCGCTGGTTCCTCGACCGGGTCGCCACCCACATCCTCGCGTGGGAGGGCACCGACGAGCAGCCCGACACGTGGTTCTGGTTCGAGGGGAACTTCGAGTCCTACGAGCAGAACAAGGTCGAACGGCTCGGGATCGAGGCCGCACGGCCGCACCGGGTGACCTACCGCAAGCTCACGAGGGCCTGACCGTGCGGCTCGTCGTCCCCATCACGGTGCGGTGGGCGGACCTCGATGCCTACGGGCACGTCAACAACGCCGCCATGCTGGAACTCCTGGAGGAGGCGCGCGTGGCGGTGTTCTGGCACGGCCGCCACCTGCCCTCGGACGACCCGGGAGGGCGGACGAGCCGTGCGGACACCGCCACGTTCGTCGCCCACCAGGAGATCGAGTACCTCGCCCCGCTGGGGTACCCCGCGGAGCCCATCCCGGTGAGCCTGTGGATCTCGAAGCTCGGGGGTGCCAGCGCAGAGGTGTGCTACGAGGTGCCGACCCTCGATGGCGGACTCGCGGCTCGGGCGCGCACGACCATCGTGATGATGGATGTGGCCAGTGGCCGGCCACGCCGCATCACCGAGTCGGAACGCGCGCTCTGGAGCCGGTTCATCGACGAACCCGTGGTGTTCCGGCGCGGCTGACTCAGACGCGGACCATGCCCTCCTGGGCGGTGGTGGCGACGAGACGGCCGTCCTGAGAGTAGATGCGGGCGATGCCGAGCCCGCGCCCGCCCTGCGCCGACGGCGAGTCCTGGACGTAGAGCAACCATCGGGACACGTCCACCGGCCGGTGCCACCACATCGAGTGGTCGAGGCTCGCGACGCTGATCCCTCCCAGCCAGCTCAGGCCGTGAGCGCGGAGCACCGGCTCGAGCATCACCTGGTCGCACGCGTAGGCGAGCAGCGCGCGGTGCAGGCACTGGGGCGTGCGATCGGGCAGCGGCTGACGGGTGCGCATCCAGAGCATCTGGCTCGGCTTCCGTTCCGGCGCCGCCTCGAGGTGGACGGGGTCCTCCACGTGGCGCAGATCGAACGCACCGAGGCGGAGCAGCAGCCGTGCCGCCGGGTGGTCGCTGTTCGCGAACAGGTCGACCGCGCTCGGCAACGTCTCCGGGTCCGGTGCCACCGGCGCCTCGACCTGGTGCTCGACTCCGGGCTGGTCGAGCTGGAACGAGAAGATCATCGACAGGATGGGAACGCCGCGCTGGAGGGCGTGCGTGCGGCGGGTGGAGAACGACCTGCCGTCGTGCAGCACCTCCACCGCGAACTCGATGGGCTCCTGCGTGCTGCCGGGGCGCAGGAAGTAGCCGTGCACGGAGTGGGGCAACCGGGGACCGACCTTCTCGCGGTCCACGGTGGCCGCCGCCGCGATGAGGGCCTGGGACATCACCTGCCCGCCGTAGACGCGGTTGTTGAGCTCCGGCAGCGAGACGCCGGTGAAGGACGTCTCCCCGGTCCTGGTCAGGTTGAGGACCTGCAGGACATGGTGGAGCGGCTGGTCGTCCACCTGGGGGAGCGGCAGGATGCGATCGGTCATGTGACCTCCTCGACGGTGTTCGCCTGTGATGCTCCCACATGCGCGCCGCCACCGCCGTGTGGTGGCATCCGGGGGTCGTTCAGAGACCGAGATCGTCGAGCGCGCCGAGACCGGCCCGTACGGTGGCGCGCGCGTCCGCGGGGCCCTCGCACGCGAGGGCCAGGCCCGCGAGGCGACGGCACTCCGAGAGCGTCGTCCGGCCGAGCACCGCTCCCACCGGGCCGAGGGCCCGCGGTGCCATCGAGAGGCTGGAGACGCCGAGACCGACGAGGACGACGGCGAGCGCGGGATCGGCGGCCGCCTCGCCGCTCACGCCGACGGGCCGACCCTGTTGCGCCCCGGCCAGGCACGTCGACTCCACCAGCCGCAGCACCGCCGGGTCCCACGAGTCCGCCAGCCGGGCGAGCTGGCCGACCGTCCGGTCCGCCGCCAGCGTGTACTGCGTGAGGTCGTTCGTCCCGATCGACGCGAACGCGGCGCGCGCGAGGATCGCTCCCGCGTGCAGCGCTGCGGCGGGGACCTCGATCAGCACCCCGGCCCGGGGCAGACCGGCGGCATGGGCGCGGGCCACGAACTCCTCGGCCTCCGCCACGGTGGACACCATGGGCGCCATGACCGCGACGTCCGCCCCGCTCTCCCGTTCTGCACGCGCGATCGCGGTGAGCTGGTGGTCGAGGACTCCCGGGTTCCGGCCCGCCACCCGGTAACCGCGCATGCCGAGAGCGGGATTGGGCTCCGGTGCGAGGTGAAGGAAGCGCAGCGGCTGATCCGCGCCGGCGTCGAGGGTACGGACCACCACGGGCCTGCCGGGGAACAGGTCCATCACCTCCCGGTAGGCCGCCACCTGTGCGGCCAGGTCCGGCTCCTCGGCCGCCTCCAGGAACAGGGCCTCGGTGCGCAGGAGGCCTATGCCCTCCGCGCCGGCGGTCAGCGCGGCGCGCGCCGAGTCGCGGTCCCCCACGTTGGCGAGGAGCGCGACCGGGTGGCCGTCAGCCGTTCGCCCGGGCCCCGCCAGGGACGGCACCCGGCCGGTGGACGGGGCGAAGTCGGCCGGGTCGACGGCGTCGATGCGGACGGTGCCGTGGGCGCCGTCGACGCCCACGGTCGTGCCGTCGTCGATCCGGTGGAGGCTCCCGCCGAGTGCCACGACGGCCGGCAGCCCGAGTTCCCGGGCGAGGATCGCGGTGTGCGAGTTGGGCCCTCCGAGCGCGGTGACGAGGGCGAGGACCCGGTCGGGGTCGAGGGTGGCGGTGTCCGCCGGGCTGAGGTCCTCCGCCACCAGGACGAACGGCACGTCCCTCTCCGGGAGGCCCGGCACCGGGGCCCCGGTCAGGCGTGCGACGATCCGGTTCCGCACGTCACGGACGTCGGCGGCGCGCTCGGCGAGGAGCCCGCCCTTCTCCTCGAACGACTGGGCGATTCCCTCGGCCGCCTGCCAGACGGCCGGTGCGGGGGCCAGGTTGTGGCGTTCCATGAGAGCGCTGGCGGACCGGAGGAGCGCGGGATCGACCGCCACCGTCGCGGTCATCTCGAGCACCTCGCGTGCCGCACCTGCCTGCCGCTCCGCCCGCGTGAGGAGGTCCGACCGAACCGCTGCCGCCGCCGCCGCGATCTCGGAGGAGGCCTCGTCCGCGGGCACGGCCAACGGCAGCGGGGGTGGAGCGGGCTGCGGCCCCACCATCCACGCGGCTGGACCGGCCGCCCGGCCCGGGCTGACCGGTATCCCCCTGAGTTCCGTGGCGTCCATCACCCTCCCCTCGCGACCCCATTCCATCACGATCGGGCGGGCGCGAGTGCTCGACCGCGCATCGGAGCGAACGGTAAGGTTGTACGATAACCTGCAGTCCTCCGCACGACAGGATTCAACGATGACATCTCCGGGTGAGCAGCCCAACGAGGCCCTGCAGTCCCTCGCACGGGCGCACGGCGTGGCGATCGACTTCTGGAACTTCGACGGGCACCACCAGATCGTCACCAGGGAGACCATCACCGCGGTGCTGCGGGCCCTCGGCGTGGCCGCGGACTCCGACGACGAGGTCACGGAATCGCTCCGGGAGGTGGAACTCGCGCCGTGGCGTGCCGTGCTGCCCCCCTGCGTGGTGATGCGGCAGGGCACCGACCACGTCGTGCCCGTCCACGTGCGGGACGGGGCCGCCGTGGAGGTCGAGGTGGTGCTCGAGGACGGCGGGAGGAGGCCCCTCGCTCAGGCGATGGTGTGGGTGGAGCCGCGCGAGGTGGACGGCCGGATGGTCGGTCGCGCGAGCTTCACGGTCCCGGGTGACCTGCCGCTCGGCTGGCACGCGCTCGTGGCCCGCGAGGAGGGTGGTGCGACCAGTGAGGCGCCCCTCGCCGTCACCCCGGCGCGGTTGGCCGCGCCGCGGCTCGCGCGGGAGCGGGGCTGGGGCATGATGGCGCAGCTCTACTCCGTCCGCTCCGAGACCTCGTGGGGTATCGGTGACGCCCGAGACCTCGCCGAGCTCGCCTCGTTCTTCGGGGACGTGGGGGCCGACTTCCTGCTCATCAACCCGCTGCACGCGACATCGCCGACGCTCCCCATGACCCCGTCGCCCTACCTTCCCGCCACCCGACGCTTCGTCAACCCCATCTACATCCGGCCGGAGGACATCCCGGAGGTCGGCTACCTCTCCGGCCCCCAACGCGCCCTCGTCGAGTGGGCGGCCGAGGACGTGCGGCCGAGCAACCACACGAACGCCCCGATCGATCGTGACGCCGTCTGGGAGGCGAAGAGCCAGGCTCTGGAGGTCATCCACGCCGCCGGGCGCAGCAGGGCCCGGCAGCGTGCGTTCGAGCGCTTCTGCGAGGAGGGCGGCGCAGGCCTCGCCGACTTCGCCCTCTGGTGCGCCCTGATGGAGAAGTACCAGGGCGAGCCCTTCCCGCCGGAGCTCTCCTCCTCCAACTCCCCGTTCGTCGCGCGGCAACGGCGCGAGCTGGCGGACCGGGTGGACTACTTCTGCTGGCTGCAGTGGATCGTGGACGCCCAGCTCGAGGCCGCCCAGCGGACGGCCACCGACTCCGGGATGGGCATCGGTGTCATGCAGGACCTCGCGGTGGGCGTGCACCCGGTGAACGCAGACTCGTGGTCGAACCCGGACGCCTTCGCGGCGGGCATCGGGGTGGGGGCACCCCCGGACATGTACAACCAGCAGGGGCAGAACTGGCACCAGCCGCCGTGGCGCCCGGACGTGCTCGCCCGGTCCGCCTACGCCCCGCTGCGTGACATGGCACGGTCCGTCCTGCGTCATGCCGGCGCGCTCCGGGTGGACCACATCATCGGGCTCTTCCGCCTGTGGTGGATCCCGGAGGGGGCAGGGGCCGCCGAGGGCACGTACGTGCGATACGACCACGAGGCCATGGTGGGCGTCCTCCTGTTGGAGGCCCACCGCGCGAACGCCATCGTCATCGGGGAGGACCTGGGAACGGTTGAACCGTGGGTGCGGGAGTACCTCACCTCGCGCGGGGTGTTCGGCACCTCGGTGCTGTGGTTCGAGAAGGACGGCGCCGGCTACCCGCTGCCCGCGGCCGACTTCCGGGAGCTCGTCCTCGCGACGGTGGACACGCACGACCTTCCGCCGGCCGCCGGATACCTCGCCGGCGAGCACGTGGACATCCGGGCCCGGCTCGGTCTGCTCACCGAGCCGGAGCCGAAGGTCCGGGCGGAGGCCAACCAGGAGCGTGACCGGATGGTCGGCCGCCTCCACGACCACGGGCTGCTCGAGGACGACCCGACGGAGCGGGAGATCATCGAGGCCCTCCACCGCTACGCCGCCATGACGCCGTCCCTGCTGGTGGGGGTGTCGCTCACGGATGCCGTCGGGGAGCGCCGCGCGCAGAACCAGCCGGGGACGGACACCGAGTACCCGAACTGGAAGGTCCCGCTCGCGGACGGGAGCGAGACCCCGGTGACGGTCGAGAAGCTGCCGTCGAACGCGCGGCTGCTCTCGCTCGTGGCGTCCCTCCGCGCCCAACTCGGGAAGGACGACAGGCTCTCCTGAACGGAGACGCTGCGCCCGGCGCCCGGGTGCGGTCGACTGGGAGGGCGAAGCTGAGCGGAAGGAGCACTCATGGGCAAGGCTGAGGCCATCCTGGCGGCACTGGGCGGCAGCACGAACGTCTCGGACCTGGAGGCCTGCATCACCCGCCTGCGCGTCTTCGTCACGGACACCGACGCGGTCGACGAGGATGCGCTCAAGTCGGCGGGTGCCTTCGGGGTCGCGATCCACGGGCACACCGTCCAGGTCGTGGTCGGTCCGGAGGCGGACGACCTCGCCGAGGAGATCTCCGACCTCCGCTGATGGACGTCCACGCCCCGCAACCGGGCCGTGTGGTGCCGCTCGGCGACGTGCCCGATCCCGTCTTCGCCACGGCCATGGTCGGGCCCGGCGTCGCCCTCGACCCGGAGGGTGAGGATCCCGCCGTCGCGGTCAGCCCCGTGTCCGGCACCCTCATGGTGGCCAAGCCGCACGCCTTCCTGGTGGAGGGAGCGGCGGGCCCCGTCCTCGTGCACCTCGGCATCGACACCATCGAGCTCCGCGGCCAGGGGTTCGAGGTGCTGGCTCCGCCGGGGGACCAACTCGAGGTCGGCGACCCGGTGGTCCGGTGGAGCCCGCGTGCGGTGACAGCGTCGGAGCGCAGCCCCCTCGTCGTGGTCCTCGCGATGGGTGCCCCGGCCGGGCACCTGTCGTCCTTCCCTGCCGACGGCGCCGCCCTCGCCGCGGGCGACATCCTCTTCACATGGGAGTCCGCGCCGGGCGGGTGACGCCACCCGCCCGACGCGCGATCAGCTGTCGACCGACTGCGCCGCCTCGGCCCGCCGGGCCGTGTCCATCGACTCCACGACGAGGCGCCGCAGCGCCGGTGCGGCGTCCGGGTGCTCCTCCAGCCAGCGCCGCGTGCGTGCGACCACGTCCACGGCACCCAGCCCGACCAGGCGCAGCGGGTACAGGCCGACGACGACCTGCTCGGCCATCTCGCTCGTCCGCCCCGACCATGTCTCCTCGAGCGCATCGAAGTAGGGTTCCACGAACTCCTCCAGCAGGTGCCGGTCCCACACGTGGGTGAGCCCGCCGATCGTGGCCTGCTGGATCGCGTTGGGGAGAGTTCCGGCCATGACCGCCTCCCAGGCCGCGCGCTTGCCCGCCGCGGAGGGCAGAGCCGCGCGTGCCCGCGCTGCGGCCTGCTCGCCGTTGGCCGTGCGATCCCCGGCGAGGGTCGCTGCGATCTCCTCCTCACCGGCGCGCCCACCGGCGACGAGCGCGGTGAGGAGGTCCCACCGCAGGTCCGTGTCCACCGCCAGGCCCGGCAGCGCCGTCGCACCGGAGTGGAGGTCCTGGACGTGGTCGAGCTGGGCGGGCGTGTGGGCGTGGAGCGCGGCGGCCTTCACGAGCTGGAACTGCAGGTCGGAGCCGGCGGGTGCCGCCTCCGCGAGGTCGAACAGCGCGTCCCCCACCCGAGCAGCGAGGGCGTCCCGGGTGGCCGGGGCGCTGTAGTGGTGCACCGCCGTGAACAGCTGGCGCAGCAGCACCATGACCACCGTGGAGTCCGTGAGGGACCCGATGGTGGCGAGCACGAGGTCGGCGAACCGCGAGGCCGACCACTCGCCGTCGCGCGTCATGTCCCACGCGGCGGAGAGCACCAGGGCCCGGGGGAGGGACTCCATCGCGGCGAGGTGGGCCACCGCAGTCTCCAGTGAACGCTCGTCCAGGCGGATCTTCGCGTAGGCGAGGTCCTCGTCGTTCAGCAGCACGAGGTCCGGCACCGCCTCACCCACCAGGGCGGGGACCTCCGTGAGCTCGCCCACCACGTCGAGTTCGTGGCGCCCGCGCCGCACGAGGGCGCCGTCGACGACGTCGAAGGTGCCCACCACGAGGCGGTGGGGCCGGAGGGTCGGGTGATCCGCTGCGGCCTCCTGCCGGATGGCGAACCGGGTGATCACGCCCTCGGCCTCCTCCACGACCGGGCGGAGGAGGTTCACGCCTGCCGTCTCCAGCCAGAGCGCGGACCAGTCGGTGAGGTCGCGCCCCGAGGTGGCCTCCAGCTCCACGAGGAGGTCACGCAGCACGGTGTTGCCCCACTGGTGCTTCTCCAGGTAGGTGGCGACGCCGGCGAGGAAGTGGTCCTGGCCCACCCACGCCACGAGCTGGCGGAGCACGGAGGCTCCCTTGGCGTAGGTGATGCCGTCGAAGTTCACCTCGACGTCCTCGAGGTCGTTGATCGTGGCGACGATCGGGTGCGTGGAGGGCAGCTGGTCCTGGTTGTACGCCCAGGACTTCTCCAGCGAGTTGAAGGTGGTCCAGGCGTCCGTCCACTCGGTGGCCTCGGCGGTCGCGAGCGTGGACATGAACTCCGCGAAGGACTCGTTCAGCCACAGGTCGTTCCACCACTCCATGGTGACGAGGTCCCCGAACCACATGTGGGCGAGCTCGTGCAGCACGGTGACCACGCGGCGCTCACGGCGGGCGTCCGGCACCTTGGAGCGGAACACGTACGCCTCGGTGAAGGTCACGCAGCCGGCGTTCTCCATGGCGCCCGCGTTGAACTCCGGGACGAAGAGCTGGTCGTACTTCGCGAACGGGTAGGGGCGCTCGAAGGCCGCCTCGTAGAACGCGAAACCGGCTCGCGTGATCTCCACCATCTCCTCGGTCTCGAGGTACTCGGCCAGGGAACGGCGGCAGTAGACGCCGAGGGGGATCGTGCGCCCGTCGACCGAGGTGAGCTCCGCGGTCTCCCGGTGGTACGGGCCGGCCACGATCGCCGTGATGTAGGAGCTGATGCGCTCGGTGGGCGCGAAGGTCCAGGTCGCGACGCCGTGGCCGGACTCGACCCGCGATCCGGCCTCTCCGGTCACGACCTCCCAGTGGGCGGGAGCGGTGACGGTGAACGCGAAGGTGGCCTTCAGGTCGGGCTGCTCGAACACCGCGAACACGCGGCGCGAGTCGGCCACCTCGAACTGGGAGTACAGGTAGACCTCTCCGTCGGCGGGGTCGACGAAGCGGTGCAGTCCCTCGCCGGTGTTGGTGTACCGGCACGTGGCGTCCACGGTGAGTTCGTTGTCCGCCGCGAGGTCCGTCAGGACGATCCGGGAGTCGGCGAACGCGCCCACGTCCACGGACCGGCCGTTGAGCGTGATCTCCGCGACTGCGTCCGCGATGAGGTCGATGAAGGTCTCGGCCCCCGGCTGTGCGGCGAACCGGACGGTGGTGCGGGAGTGGAAGGTCTCCGGTCCCCCCGTCAGGTCCAGGTCGACGTCGTAGCTCGCGGTGGTGATCGTCGCGGCGCGTTGCCGCGCCTCGTCGCGCGTGAGGTTCTGGCCGGGCATCGTTCTCCTTCGTCGTGCGGTTCCCCGATCCAATCACGAAGCACCGTCACGTTTCGAACCGGGGAGCGCGTCGCGCACAATGGAGCCATGACCGAGAGTCCCGGCCGCCGCAGGGCGCGCCTCAGCGGCGGAGAGGTGGCGCTCATCGTCGTGGTTGCCACGCTCGTGGTGGTGTTCCTCGCGATGCTCCTGGGACGCCTGACCGCCGATGGCACGCCGACCGCGAGCCCGACGCCCGAAGCCCTCTCGACGGCGGCCCCCACGGCCGGTCCGACGACGCCGGGGGCGCCCGACGTCGTCGACCTCGCCGAGGTGGCGTGGACGTTCCGGCTGCCCTCGGGGAACATCGGGTGCGCGCTGGATGCCGACGGCGTGCTGTGCGCGATCGACGCCTTCGACTACGAGGCGCCCGAGATCGCGGGCTGCGCCGGTGACACGGGTGTCGCGTTCCGCATCGACGCCAGCGGCACGTCGCCCGTGTGCAGCGCGGGGAAGCCCGCCCTCGGTGAGGTGCAGGAGCTGCCGTACGGGGAGTCCGAGACGGCCGGCGAGTTCACCTGCGACTCCACGGAGGCGGGCGTGGCGTGCCGGAATTCCCTCGGGCACGAGATCACGCTGCGGCGCTCCGCCTACGGACTGTAGTCGCCCCTCCCACGGCTGGTCAGCGGACTGTGACCAGCAGGATGCGGATCACCAGATCCGGACGCGGTCCCCGGGGGGCAGGTACAGCGCGTCCCCCTCGGTGACGCCGAACGCCTCGGCGAAGGCGTCCACGTTCCGGACCACGGCGTTGCAGCGGAACTCCGCGGGGGAGTGCGGGTCGATCGAGAGGAGGCGGATCGCGTCCTCGTCGCGGGCCTTCTCCCGCCAGATGCGAGCCCATCCGAGGAACAGGCGCTGCAGGGCGGTGTGGCCGCCGACGACCGGCTCGGCGTCGAAGGAACTGCCCCGGGAGGCCAGCGCGATGCCGTACGCCTTGATCGCGATGGACAGGCCCCCGAGGTCTCCGATGTTCTCACCGATCGTGAGCGCGCCGTTCACGTGGTGGCCCGACCCCTCGAGCTGCTTCGGGACGAGGGCGTCGTACTGCCCGACGAGGGCGGCCGTGCGCTTGTCGAACTCGGCGCGGTCGGTCTCCGTCCACCACGAGTTGAGCCTGCCGTCCGCGTCGAACTTCGAGCCCTGGTCGTCGAACCCGTGCCCGATCTCGTGACCGATCACGGCGCCGATGCCACCGTAGTTCGCGGCCTCGTCGCCCCCGGCGTCGAAGAACGGCGGCTGCAGGATGGCGGCTGGGAACGCGATCTCGTTCGTCGTCGGCATGTAGTAGGCGTTGACCATCTGGGGCGGCATCTGCCACTCGTCGCGGTCCACCGGCCGGCCGAGCTTGTCGGCGAGCCACTCGAACTCGAAGCGGTTCGCAGCCCGGACGTTGCCGACGAGGTCCCCCGGGTCCACCTCGAGCGGTCCGTAGTCCCGCCAGCGCAGCGGGTAGCCGATCTTCGGGGTGAAGGTGTCGAGCTTCTCGAGCGCGCGCGCCCTCGTGGCCTCGCCCATCCAGTCCAGGCCCGTGATCGACTCGCGGTAGGCGGTGATGAGGGTGGCGACCAGGTGGTCCATGGCGGCCTTGTGCGACGGCGGGAAGTGGCGCTCGACGTAGAGCTCGCCCACGGCTTCGGCGAAGGCCCCGTCCACGAGAGCCACCCCGCGCTTCCACCGCTCCTTGATCTCCTGGGCGCCGGTGAGCACACGCCCCTGGAAGTCGAACCGCTCGAGGGCCAGCGGTTCGGTCAGGTACGGCGCCCGCGTGGAGAGCACGCGCCACACCGCCCACGCCTGCAGGTCCGCCAGGCTCGTGGCCGCCCACACCTCGGCGAGGTGGCTGAAGTAGCTCGGGGTCTCGTTGGCGAGGCGTTCGAACGCGTCAGGACGCCCGGTGGCCTGCCGCCAGCCGTCGAGGTCGAGCCCGAGGTCGCGCCACTCGTCGAAGCGCATGGGGTTGTTCGTCAGGTCCGCGTCCCGTGTCCGGACCCGGTCCCAGTGCCCGGCAGCCAGCGCGGTCTCGAAGGCCATGATCCGGCCGGCGAGGTCCGCGGCCTCGCCCTCGGTCGCAATGTCGCCGAGGAGCAGCATGCGGGCGATGTGGGTCTCGTAGGCCGCGCGCGTCGACGCGTGGGCCTCCTCCCGGTAGTAGGCCTCGTCCGGTAGCCCGAGACCGCCCTGCCAGACGTACATGGTGTACGAGTCCGGGTTGTTGGGATCGTTCGAGACGTAGTGCGCGAACAGTCCGGGCACCCCCGTGGGTGCGAGGGCTCCGAGAACGCGCAGGAGATCCTCCCGCGATCCCGCCTCCCGGATGGGCCGCAGGTCCGGTTCCAGGGGAGTGACGCCGGCCGCCTCGACGGCGGCGACGTCCATGAAGGAGGCGTAGAGTTCCCCGATCTTCCGGGCGTTCGGGCCCTCGACCTGCCCGCCCGCGCAGTCCTCGATGATCTCCCGCACGTCCTGCTCCGCGGCGTCGACGAGGGCGTGGAAAGCGCCGTCACGCCCGCGGTCCGCGGGGATCACGTGGCTGGCGAGCCATTCGCCGTTGACGTGACGGAACAGGTCGTCCTGTGGACGCGGCACGCTGGTCATGCCTCCAAAGCTAACCGAAAGGGGCCACAATGGGCGCATGCGCATCCACATCGCCGCCGACCACGCCGGGTTCGAGCTGAAGGAGGCCCTGCGGGAACACTTCTCCGCCGCCGGGCACGAGGTCGTGGACCACGGCGCCCACGTCTACGACAAGGACGACGACTACCCGCCGATGTGCTTCGCCGCTGCCGAGGCCGTCGTCGCCGACCCCGGTTCGCTCGGGATCGTCATCGGCGGCTCCGGGAACGGGGAGCAGATCGCGGCCAACAAGGTGCGCGGGGTGCGGTGCGGCCTCGGCTGGAACGTGGAGACCGCCCGGCTGACCCGGGAGCACAACGACGCCAACGTGCTGGGTATCGGGGGTCGCATGCACTCGATCGAGGAGGCGACCGAGATCGCGGACGCGTTCATCGCCACCGACTTCTCGGGCGACCCCCGCCACCAGCGGAGGATCGACCTGCTCAGCGAGTACGAGCGGCGCTGAGCCCGCGGCGTGCCAGGACGAGCTGCAGGAGCACCGCGCCCGGCGCGATGACCACGACGGCCACGGGGAGGGCACCGAGCGCCCAGACCCACGTGCCGAACGCGACCGCCGGCACCACCCACCGGGCCAGCCGTTCCGGCTGGCGCTCCGGTGCCGCGTGCACGGCCTGGTCGCGCGCGTACTCCCCGGCAGGCCCGGGTGCGCGCAGGGTCCGGTCCCAGGCCACGGACTGACCCAGCTGGGTCAGGGCTGCCGCCCCCGCCCAGCCCGCGGTGGCCCAGACGGGATGGATCCCGCCGGCCGCCAGCCACCATGCGGCCGCCACCGTCGCCAGGGCGCCGACGACGGCGGAGGCCACCAGCGCCCGACCGGTCCCGTGGCGGGCGGCGGCCAC
>DBPQ01000135.1:0-2505 GCA_002304945.1 Actinomycetales bacterium UBA1416
CACGACCCCCACTCCCCAGCCGAGGCAACCCTCCACCACCACATCGACATCCACTGGCTCCCCCACGCCAGCTGACCGCGGCGCCAGTACTACTCGGGGACGGCGGTGACGAAGTCGATGAGTTCCTCCATCCGCCCGAGAAGCGCGGGCTCAAGATCGCGGTAGTCGCGGACGCGCCCGAGGATGCGCTTCCAGCCGGATGCGATGTCCGCCTGGTCGGAGTGCGGCCAGCCGAGGGCCGCGAGAGTGCCGATCTTGATGTCGGTGCCATGGGGGATGTCCGGCCAGCGTTCCAACCCGACGCGCGCCGGCTTCACGGCCTGCCACACGTCCACGTACGGGTGTCCCAGAACGAGCACGTCCTCCGCACCAACATGGCGCAGTGCCTCCGCCACCAGCCGGCTCTCCTTCGAGCCGGGAACGAGGTGGTCGACGAGGACTCCGGCCCGCCGGATCGGCCCCGGCGAGAACGCACGGAGGACGGCCGCGAGGTTGTCGACGCCGTCGAGGAGTTCCACCACCACACCCTCGACGCGAAGGTCGTCCCCCCAGATGCGTTCCACGAGTTCCGCGTCGTGCCGGCCCTCCACCCAGATGCGGGAGGCCCGTGCGACCCGCGCCCGCTGCTCGGGCACCGCCACCGATCCGGAAGCCGTCACGCGCGGGATCCGGCGCGGGGTGGGTGCCGGAGCCGCGAGGATCACCGGCCTGCCATCCACCCAGAACCCGGGTCCGAGGGGGAACGTCCGGGTCCGGCCCCGGCGGTCCTCGAGCACCACCACGCGCATCCCGCCGGACGTCTCCACCCGGAGGACCGCCCCCACCCATCCGGTCTCGACGTCCTCCACCACGAGGCCCGGCTCTGCGGCGACGGCGACGGCGGCGGGGCGCCGCGGGGCTCGCGGGGCGGACAGCACGTCGTGCCCGTAGCGGTCGTGGCTCACCCGGGCAGGGTAACAGCGCCTGCGCGCCCCCTCGTGGACCCGCCATGGAGTGCCGGGGCGCCACGGCGTAGAATTGGCACTCAGGACCGTGGAGTGCTGATCCGGGAGGAGGAGACCCATGAGTGACGAGCGCCGGATGGAGGTGCTGCGGGCCATCGTGCAGGACTACGTCTCCTCCCGCGAGCCCGTCGGTTCCCGGGCGATCGTCGAACGCCACCACCTCGGTGTCTCGCCCGCGACGGTCCGCAACGACATGGCGTACCTGGAGGAGAGCGGGTACATCATGCAGCCGCACACCTCCGCGGGCCGGATCCCCACGGACAAGGGCTACCGGCACTTCGTGGACCAGATCTCCACCCTGAAGCCGCTGTCGGTGGCGGAGCGCCGCGCCATCGAGGCCTTCCTCGGGGAGGCGGTGGACCTCGACGACGTCCTGGAGCGCACCGCCCGCCGGCTCGCCCAGTTCACGCATCAGGTGGCGATCATCCAGTACCCGAGCCTGCGCCGCTCCGTGCTGCGCCACCTCGAGCTCGTGCCGGTCTCGGAACGGCACCTCCTGTTGGTGGTTATCACCGAGAACGGGCGCGTGGAGCAGCGCACGCTGGAGGTCTCCGGGGCGCTCCCGGACCTGTCGCGGCTCCGGACGACGCTCAACGAGCGACTCGTCGGGTGCAGGCTCACCGATCTCTCCACCCCGCTGGCGGACCTCGAGGAGGAGGTGGAGCCGGACCTGCGGCCGCTCGTGCACGCCATCGGCAACCAGCTCGTGGAGACCATGAAGCTGGACACTGAGGAGCGCATCATCCTCGCCGGGACCGCCAACCTGGCACGCTCCCCCCTGGACTTCCCGCGCACCATCGGGCCCGTCCTCGAGGCTCTCGAGGAGCAGGTGGTGATGCTCCGCCTCATCACGGAGCTGGCGCGGGACGAGGCGATCGCGGTCAGCATCGGCTCGGAGAACCACCACGAGGGCCTGTCCGAGGCATCGCTGGTGACCACCACCTATGGTGTCGACGAGGGGCACAGCCCCATGGGCGCCCTCGCGGTGCTCGGACCGACCCGCATGGACTACCCGGGAACAATGGCGGCGGTGCGAGCCGTTGCACGGTATGTGTCGCAGATTCTGAACAGCCAATAGAACAGGCAGTGTGTGAGCAACAACTACTACGAGGTCCTCGGGGTCTCCCGGACCGCCTCGCCCGAGGAGATCAAGCGGGCCTACCGCAAGCTCGCCCGTGAGACCCACCCCGACGTCGCCGGACCCGGCTCGGAGGAACGCTTCAAGCAGGTGGCCCACGCCTATGAGGTGCTGTCCGACCCGGAGAAGCGCCAGCTCTACGACCTCGGCGGCGAATCCGCCCTCGGCGGGCACGGTGGCACGGGTCCCGGCTTCGGGTTCTCGGACATCTTCGAGACCTTCTTCGGAGCGGCTGCGGGCGCGGCCAACCCGCGCGGCCCGGTGCCGCGGGGCCGCCGCGGCCAGGACGCGCTCGTCCCGCTCGAGATCGACCTGAGGGACGCCGTGTTCGGCACCACCCGCGAGATCACGGTCAACACCGCC
>DBPQ01000135.1:2520-37039 GCA_002304945.1 Actinomycetales bacterium UBA1416
CCGCGGCTCCGTCCAGCGGGTGGCCCGGTCCTTCCTCGGCCAGATCATGACCACGAGCCCCTGCGCCATGTGCCAGGGCCACGGCACCATCATCGAGCACCCCTGCACCGAGTGCTCCGGGGACGGCCGCGTCCGGACCCGCCGCACCATCTCCGTCGAGGTCCCGGCCGGGGTCGAGAGCGGGGCGCGGCTCCGGATGCCCGGCGCCGGCGAGGTGGGCCCCGGGGCCGGTCCGGCGGGTGACCTCCACGTCGAGTTCCGCATCAAGCCGCACGAGCGTTTCACCCGGCGGGGCGACGACCTGCTCTGCGCCGTCCAGGTTCCCATGACCGCGGCCGCGCTCGGCACGGTGCTCACGATCGACACCTTCGACGGCCCCCGTGACGTCACCATCAGGCCCGGAACGCAACCCGGCCACACCGAGGTCCTAAAGGGGCTCGGCGTCACCCGGCTCTACCACCACGCGCGCGGTGACCTGAAGGTGTTCGTCGACGTCGAGATGCCCGCCAAGCTGGACGAGCGCCAGCGCCAGCTCCTCGCCGAGCTCGCGGCTCTCCGCGGCGAGGAACGCGTCGAGGGCCGCGTCAGCGCCGGGACCGGGGTCTTCTCCCGCCTGAAGGAGAAGATCGGCCTGTGACCAACCCGGTCTTCCTGGCCGAGCAGATCCCGGACGACGCCCGCTCCTGGACCCTGGACGGCGAGGAGGCCCATCACGCGCGCGTGATGCGCCTCGCCCCCGGGGAGGGCATCGACGTCGTCGACGGCCGCGGCACGCGGCTCCGCGGCACCGTCCGCGCCGTCTTGGGCGACGCCGTGCAGATCGACGTCCTGTCCGTCACCCACGAGGGCGACGACGCCGAGATCGTCCTCGTCCAGGCCCTCGCCAAGGGCGGCCGGGACGAGGACGCCATCGAGATGGCCACCGAGGTGGGGGCCGACGCCGTCGTGCCATGGCAGGCCGAGCGCTCGATCGCCCAGTGGCCGCCTGCGAGGGCGGCGCGATCCGCCGCGAGGTGGGAGGCCCGGCTGCGGGCCGCGGCGAAGCAGTCACGCCGCTCGCGCGTCCCCGCGCTCCTCCCGCTGCACGACTCGCGTGCCCTGGCCCGTTTCGTCGCCGAGACCGCCGCCGCAGGAGGTGCCGCCCTCGTCCTCCACGAGGCGGCGGACGCCCCTCTCCACCGGGTCGACCTCCCCACCACGGGCCGTGTGCTCCTCGTCGTGGGACCCGAGGGCGGGATCACCCCGCGCGAGCTGGAGGCGTTCACCGCCGCCGGCGCGGTCGCCGTCGTCGCCGGGCCGCACGTGATGCGCTCCGGCACGGCCGGGCCCGTCGCCGTCTCCCACGTCGCCCGGGCCCTCGGGCGCTGGGACGCCGCCGGTACGATGGAGGAATCCGCACCCGAAAGGCCCGCATGACCTCCTCCGAATCCGTCACCTACCGGGTGACCATCCCCGACGATGTCCATCCCGTGACGTTGTTCGGCCGGCAGGACGAGGTGCTCCGGGCGGTCGAGCGCGGCTTCCGCAGGGTCGAGATCCACGCCCGGGGGAACATCGTGACCCTCACCGGACCCGTCGGGGACGTCACGCTCGCCCAACGCCTCCTCGAGGAACTCATCCAGGTCACGCGGGCGGGCGCCCCACTTGGGGTCGACGCCGTCGAGCGGGCCGTCTCGATGCTCACCGTCCACGCCGCGAGCCCGGCGCACGTCCTGACCACCGACATCGTCTCGTCCCGCGGCCGCACCATCCGGCCGAAGACCATCGGGCAGAAGGCCTACGTCGACGCCATCGACGCCAACACGATCGTCTTCGGCATCGGCCCGGCGGGCACGGGCAAGACCTACCTCGCCATGGCGAAGGCGGTGCACGCCCTCCAGTCCAAGCAGGTGAACCGCATCGTCCTCACCCGCCCGGCCGTGGAGGCCGGCGAGCGGCTCGGGTTCCTGCCCGGCACCCTCTCGGAGAAGATCGACCCGTACCTCCGGCCCCTCTACGACGCGCTCCACGACATGATCGACCCGGACTCGATCCCCAAGCTCATGGCCGCAGGGACCATCGAGGTCGCCCCGCTCGCCTACATGCGCGGCCGCACCCTCAACGACGCGTTCATCATCCTCGACGAGGCGCAGAACACCTCGGCCGAACAGATGAAGATGTTCCTCACCCGGCTCGGCTTCGGATCCAAGGTGGTCGTCACCGGCGATGTCACCCAGGTCGACCTCCCCGGCGGGGTCCGCTCCGGCCTGCGCGTGGTCCAGGAGATCCTCACGGGGATCGACGACGTCGCCTTCTGCCGCCTCACGAGCGCGGACGTCGTGCGTCACCGCCTGGTCGGCGAGATCATCGACGCCTACGAGCGGTGGGACGTCCGCCAGGAGCGGCCCGCCCACCTGCGGCGGGAGGAGCGCGCGTGAGCACCGAGATCAACAACGAGACCTCCTGGGAGATCGACGGCGAGGAGTTCGCCGCGCTCGCGCGCTTCGTCCTCGAACAGCTCCACGTCCACCCCCAGGCCGAGCTGTCCCTGCTCTTCGTCTCCGCGGACGTCATGGCCGAGCTCCACGAGCGCTGGATGGACCTGACCGGACCCACCGACGTCATGAGCTTCCCCATGGATGAGCTGCGACCCGGGCGTGACGGTGAGGAGCCGGACCCCGGCATCCTCGGGGACATCGTGATCTGCCCGGAGGTGGCCGCCGAGCAGGCCCGCCAGGCGGGCCACTCGACGGTGGAGGAGATGCTGCTGCTCACCGTCCACGGCATCCTCCACCTGCTGGGCTTCGACCACGCCGAACCGGAGGAGGAGAAGGAGATGTTCGCCCTGCAGCGGCAGCTCCTGCTGACCTTCCTGGCGAACCGCTGATGGACGGGATGATCGACCAGGTCCCCGAGATCCTGCTCGGCGTCCTCGCCGTCCTCGGGATCGCGCTCGGGGCGCTCCTGTCGGCCGCCGAGTCCGCCCTCCAGCGGATCACCCGCGCCGCCGTCGCCGAGATGCGGCAGGAGGGCCGGCGCCGGGCCGACGCCGTCGACCGTGTCGTCGCCGACCGCCAGGCCGCCCTGACCGCCGTCTCCTTCGCCCGCGTGCTGGCCGAGATGGTCGCGGCGGTGTGCCTCACCCTCCTGGTCGCCGACCTGCTGCCCCGCTGGTGGCAGGTGCTGCTGGTGGCCGTCGCGATCTCGGCGCTCCTCGTCACCCTCGTCGTCGGGCTCTCCCCGCGCGAGCTCGGCCGCCGCCATCCCGAGGACGTGCTCCACGCCCTCTCCGGCGTCGTCCTGGGCCTCACGGTCCTCGCCCGGCCGGTGACGGCGGTCGCGGCGCGGATGCGGCGGGGCAACGGGCGCACCGAGCTCGAGGAGCGCGAGGAGGCGGCAGAGGACCTGCGGGACATGGTGGACCTCGTGTCCGAGAGCGAGCAGATCGAGGAGGACGAGCGCACGATGCTGCACTCCGTCTTCGAACTCGGCCGCACCCTGACCCGGGAGGTGATGGTGCCACGCACCGACATGATCACCGTGACCCTGGACACTCCGCTCGAGAAGGCCCTCGCCCTGTTCGTCCGCTCCGGCTTCTCCCGGGTGCCGGTCATCGGGGACGGCGTGGATGACATGCGGGGCATGCTCTACCTGAAGGACGCCCTGCGGGCCACCCGCCGCACCGGAGATGCCGATCTCAGCGCCGCCGACGTGATGCGTCCCGTCCGGTTCGTGCCCGAGATGAAGCTGGTCGACGACCTGCTCCGCGAGATGCAGGCGGAGTCCTCCCATATCGCAGTCGTCATCGACGAGTACGGCGGGGTGGCCGGGCTCGTCACGATCGAGGACCTCCTCGAGGAACTCGTCGGGGAGCTGCAGGACGAGCACGACGCCGACCTGCCCGAGATCGAGGACCTCGGGGAGGGCACCTTCCGCATCCCCGCCCGCATGGCCGTCGACGAGCTCGGCGACCTGTTCGACATGGAGATCGACGACGACGACGTGGACACGGCCGGTGGCCTGCTCGCCAAGGCCCTCGGCAAGGTGCCGATCGAGGGAGCCGAGGCGGACGTGCTCGGTCTCCACCTGGTCGCCGAGCGTGCCGACGGCCGCCGCCGGCAGATCTCGACCATGCTGGCCTCCCGGGCCCCCGAGGACGAGGAGCAGACATGAACTTCCCGGACGACGACGCCCTGACGGCCGGTGAGGCCGCACTGGACCCGGCGCTCCTCGCGCACACGTGGCCGGAGGACTTCCGGGCGGGGTTCGTGGCGGTGGTGGGACGGCCGAACGCCGGCAAGTCGACCCTCACGAACGCCCTCGTGGGCGCCAAGGTGGCGATCACCTCCGGGCGGCCCGAGACCACCCGCCACACGGTGCGCGGCGTCGTGCACCGGGAGGATGCGCAGCTCGTCCTCGTCGACACCCCCGGCCTCCACCGGCCCCGGACGCTGCTCGGCGAGCGGCTCAACGAGATGGTGCACGAGGCGCTCGCGGACGTCGACGCCGTCGTCGTGTGCCTGCCCGCGAACGAGGAGGTGGGGCCCGGCGACCGGTTCATCACCTCGCACGCCTTCGCGTCCCGTGCCCCGGTGGTGGCGGCGGTCACGAAGTCGGACACCGTGCCGCGCGCGGCGCTCGCGGAGAAGCTGCTCGAGGTCTCCCAGCTGGGGGACCTCGCCGCCCTGGTGCCGGTCTCCGGCACCACCGGCGCCCAGGTGGCGGAGCTGGCCGATGTGCTCGTCGGCCTCCTGCCCCTCTCGCCCCCGCTGTACCCGGTGGGGGCCGTGACCGACGAGCCCGACGACGTGATGGTGGCCGAGCTCGTGCGCGAGGCGGCCCTTGAGGGCGTGCGCGACGAGCTGCCCCACTCGCTGGCGGTCGCGGTGGAGGAGATGGTGGAGCGGGAGGGCAGGAACGGGAAGCGGACCCTGGCGATCCACGTGAACGTGTACGTGGAGCGGGAGAGCCAGAAGGCGATCGTGATCGGGCGCGGCGGCGGGCGGCTGCGCGACGTCGGTACGCGGGCGCGCCGCGAGATCGAGGAACTCCTCGGGAGGCCGGTGTTCCTCGACCTCCACGTCAAGGTGGCGAAGGACTGGCAGCGTGACCCGAAGCAACTCGGCCGGCTCGGGTTCTAGGAGGCGGCGCGTGAGGAGGCACCTGTGGGTGGGGCTCGCCCTCACCCTCGTGATCTCGGCCGTCGGGGCCGTGGCCGGCCCGGCGTGGAAGCCCCGGGTGGTGGACTCACCCCTGACCTCGGAGAGCCCCGACACGACGATCGGGTCGGATGCCACCACCACCCCGGTCGGCACCTTCGGGATCAGCAGCGAGCTGCACGAGATCGAGCTCGCGTCCGGCATCTCCGTGACCGTCCAGGTCCGTCGGCCGGTCGGTGCCACCGGCGACCGCCCGGCCGTCGTCTTCCTCCACGGTGCCGGAACCGCCACCCACGAGGGCTTCCCCCTGCAGGCGGAGCAGCTCGCCTCGGCGGGCGTGGTCACGTTGGTGCCCGACAAGCGGATGGACACCTACACCACCGCCCGCCGCAGCTACGTGGGCATGGCGGCCGACTACCAGCGCACCGTGGAGCTCGCCCGGACCCTGCCGGGCATCGAGGGCGTGGGCCTCTACGCCGAGTCGGAGGGGGCCTACGTCGCGCCGATCATGGCCGCCGAGGACCCGGGCACGGCCTTCGTGGTGCTCGTGGCGGCGCCCATCGTCACGCCCCGCGAGCAGGGGGCGTTCGCCACGGACTCCTACCTCCGCAACGTGCGCGTCCCCTCGGCCCTCTACCGGGTGATTCCCCGCGCCCTCGGGGCGCGTCTTCCCCTCGGGGGCATCGACTACGTCGACTTCGACCCCCAGCCGTACCACCAGCGGATGGGCCAGCCGACGCTCCTCGTGCACGGCACGGGGGACGCCGCCATGCCGATCGTGGAGGGCGCCGAGCAGCTGATCGCCGACCTGGCGGTCGCCGGGAACGACCAGTGGACCGTCCGGTACTACGCCGGGGCCAACCACGGCATCAAGATCGGCGACTCCCTCGCCCCGGGCTTCGCCGACGACCTGGCCCGTTGGATCCAGGGCCTGCCTGCGACGGCGACGGCGGAACCCCGGATCGCGGGCGACCAGCCCGTGCAGCGGCACGGTGCCGATCCGGTCCCCGCACCCCACTGGTTCGCCAGCGGCAACGCGATCCTCGTCGGCTTCGCCGTTCCCCTGGGGCTGCTGGTGGTCGGGCCCGTCTCCTACGCCGTCGCCGCCGTGGCCCGCCGGGTCCGGGGCCGGGGGCCCCTGCCCGCCACCATGGCGCCGGGAGTGGGGCGGTGGCTCGCGGCGAGTGCGCTGGGCGTCACGGGAACGTGGGTGGTGTTCGCCGGCTACATCCGGCAGGTCGCGGACTACGCCTTCAACTACCGCTCCAACGTCCTGTTCACCTACGGGGCGTTCGCCACCGAATGGGTGCTCGCCCTCGGCACCACGGTTCTGCTCGCCGGTGCGGGCATCCGGGTGTGGGAGCAGCACCGGGCCGGCGTGCGGCTCTCCGGGCCCGCGGCGATCACCACGGGCGGGACCCTGGCCGGCGTGTTCGGCCTCCTCGTGGTGGCGGCCTACTGGAGCGGGTTCCCGGACCTGTTCGGGCGCTGGATCAGCTGACCGGTGGACGGAGTTCGACCGGGTGCGTCAAGCGCGCTACCCTGCCGTACATGAACGCGGTGGTCCTCCTCCTTCCACGCCGCGGCGGGGCCCACTGAGGCCGGCTCCTCGTCGCGGCGTGAGCCATGCCGGCCGCAAGGCTCAAACCCCGGAGGAACCTGCAGTGAAGACCCAGTCCCATGTCACCGCCCAGCAGCCGTCACGTATGCCGATCGGGAAGTACCGCTCGTTCCACGAGCTGAACCCGATCAGCCTGCCGGACCGGCAGTGGCCGTCCCGGCGCATCACGCAGGCGCCGCGGTGGCTGTCCACCGACCTGCGGGACGGCAACCAGTCCCTCATCGAGCCGATGAACCCGGCTCGCAAGCGCATGATGTTCGACCTCCTGGTCTCGATGGGCTACAAGGAGATCGAGATCGGCTTCCCGTCCGCCTCCCAGACCGACTTCGACTTCGTCCGCTCCCTCATCGAGGACGGGGCCATCCCCGAGGACGTGACGATCTCCGTCCTCACCCAGTCGCGCGAGGAGCTGATCCACCGGACGATCGACTCCGTGCTCGGGGCGCCCCGGGCCACGGTCCACCTGTACAACGCGACCGCCCCGGTCTTCCGGGAGATCGTGTTCCGCAACGACCGGGCGGCCACCAGGGACCTCGCCGTGACCGGCACCCGGGACGTGATGGCCTACGCGGAGAAGGTGCTGCCCGACGACATGGTGTTCGGGTACGAGTACTCCCCGGAGATCTTCGTCGACACGGAACTCGACTTCGCGCTCGAGGTCTGCGAGTCCGTCATGGACACCTGGGAGGTCGGGCCCGGCCGGGAGATCATCCTCAACCTGCCGGCCACCGTGGAGCGCTGCACGCCCAACGTCTACGCGGACCAGATCGAGTGGATGAGCCGCAACCTGACCCGCCGGGAGCACGTGTGCCTGTCGGTCCACCCCCACAACGACCGGGGGACCGCCGTGGCGTCCGCGGAGCTCGCGATGATGGCCGGGGCGGACCGGGTGGAGGGCTGCCTGTTCGGCCAGGGGGAGCGGACCGGCAACGTCGACCTCGTGACCCTGGCCCTCAACCTGTTCTCGCAGGGCGTGGATCCGCAGGTCGACGTCTCGGACATCGACCACGTGCGCCGCACCGTCGAGCACTGCACGCAGATGGACGTCCACCCGCGCCACCCGTACGGGGGCGACCTCGTCTACACGGCGTTCTCCGGCTCCCACCAGGACGCCATCAAGAAGGGCTTCGCGCACCGTACCGCCCAGGTTGCCGCGGCGGGCAGCGAGGACGCCGTCCCGTGGCAGCTGCCCTACCTGCCCGTGGACCCGCACGACGTCGGCCGCACCTACGAGGCGGTCGTCCGGGTCAACTCCCAGTCGGGCAAGGGCGGCATCGCCTACCTCATGTCCTCGACCCGCCACCTCGACCTGCCGCGCCGCCTGCAGATCGAGCTCTCCGGCATCGTGCAGAAGCACACCGACACGTTCGGCGGCGAGATCAGCGCGGACAAGCTCTGGGAGATCTTCGCCGACGAGTACCTGCCCGCGTCCGCGGCCCCGGGCCTGAGCCCGTGGGGCCGGTTCAAGCTGCGTGGCACCACCGTGACGACGGCGGACGAGGGAAAGCACGCCATCCTCACCGTCACCGTCGTGGAGGACGGGCAGGAGAAGGTGCTGGCCGCCACGGGCAACGGTCCCATCGACGCTTTCACCGAGGCCCTCAAGCAGCTCGGGGTCGAGGTCCGGGTGCTCGACTACGTGGAGCACGCCCTCTCCGAGGGTGGGGACGCCTACGCCGCCGCCTACGTGGAGGCCGAGGTGAACGGCCAGGTCCTCTGGGGGGTGGGCATCGACCCGTCCATCACCACCGCCTCCTTCAAGGCGATCGTCTCGGCGATCAACCGCGCCGTCCGCTGATTGTCGGCCGGACGGGGCCGCCGTACCCTGAGGGGATGTCCGGCGGCCCCGTCCTCCCGCTCGTCGACGACGACGCGGCCCGTGCGCTGCACCTCGGCGACCGGTCCGAGGTGCTGTTCCACGCCGAGGCCGACGACGGCGCCCGCCTCGTCACGCGGCGCCCCTGGCTGCGGGATGCCGGCACCACGATGCGGGCCTTCGAGGCCCGTGCCGCCGATCTCGCGGGGGAGCACACTCATGAGCGGTGGCGCTTCGCCCAGCTGGTGGTGGGATCCGGCGGGGCGTTCACGGGGCTGCGGATCGTGATCGACTGGAGGGACGACACCGCGCTCGTCAGCGAGGTGGTGGCGCCCACGGCGGCCCGGGCGCGGCGCGAACTCGACATCCTCGACGAGCACTTCGGACCCCACCGGCGGTTCCCCCCGCTCCGGACCGCGGGCCGCGCCCTCCTGGCAGTGGCCGCGGGCGCAGCGGTGTGGCTCAGCGCCATGCGGGAACTGCAGGCGACGCCCGCATCCCACGGCGTCGCGGTGGCGATGTACCTCGCGGTGCTCACGGGGTTCGGCCTGCTCCTGCTGCACGCCATCCTCCGTGGGCTGCCCAGGGGCGGGGTTGTGCGCCGCCTGCAGCCCGCTCACCTCAGGGCCACGTTGGGATGGGCCTGGCTCGCCGCGGCGACGGTCTTCCTGCTGCGCCCGCCGCGCGAGCCGTACATGGAGTGGCCGCCGGGGTACTGGGCGGCGCTCGGCGTCACCCTGGCCTTCGGGCTCGCCAGCCTGGCGCCACGTACCCGCGCGCGGCGCGAGCCGTCGTCGCCGGCGCCCCGGTGGCAGGAACTCCCGAGCGGGGCCTTCCCCGTCGTGGTGCGCCGCGAACCGGAACGGGTGGTCGCCGAGGGCGAGGCGGTGGCGGCCTACTGGCGCACCCGCGGAGGCATCGGGCTGGAGGAGCCCCAGTGGAACCTCGAGGAGCATTCCTGGCCCTCGGACGTGGGCGAGGTGGCTGTCCAGGCCTACGACACCTGGGACGGCGCGCCGGTGCGGGTGGTGGAGGCGCGCGCCCACGACCGCACGGTCGTGGTCCGCTCCCATGACGCGCGCACCGCCCTCGCCCTGGCACGTCAGCTCACCGACGCCTGGTTCGGCGCCAGGGCCGCGGCTCACGGGCCGGAGCCCGCCCGGCGCTCCACGTGGACGGTGGCGGTGGTGGTGGGGTGGCTCGCCGCGCTCACCTTCGCGGTGGGCTCCGATCTCGGGCCCAGCACCTACGTGTGGCACTGGCCGACCGACTTCGAGGTGGACCACGACTACCCGGTGCTCGCGGCTGCCACCGGGCTCGGCGTGCTGGTGGCCTGGGGGTGGGCCGTGCGAGAACTCGCGGTCCTCCTCACCTCCGACCTGCCCCGACGCGACTGGCGGCGCTCCGCGCGTCACCTCGCCTGGCAGGTCGCGGTCACCTGGGTGGGCGTCCAGGTTCTCACCGTCACCCTGCTGCCCCGTCTCGAGGACCTCCACCCCACCGCGCTGACCTCGGGGTGGGTGCTCGCGGTGGTCAATGGCGTCGTCCTCGTGCTCGCCCTCGCCGTGGTCCTGGTGATCCGACCCGAGTCCCCGCTCGGTACTCCCACCCGTGGGGGAGAATGACCGGGTGAAGCTCTACCGGGACGAGGCGGTGGTCCTGCACACCCACAAGCTGGGGGAGGCGGACCGGATCGTCACCCTCCTCACCCGGGAGCACGGCCAGGTCCGGGCGGTGGCGAAGGGGGTGCGGCGGACGTCCTCACGGATCGGGGCACGCCTGGAGCCGTTCAGCCTCGTGGAGGCCCAGCTGCACCGCGGCCGCAGCCTCGATGTTGTCACCCAGGTGGAGACGATCAACCCCTACGGGCGGCTCCTCGCCGCCGACTACCAGCTCTACACGTGCGCGACCGTGATGGTGGAGACCGCCGTCCGCCTGTCCGACGACGCCGGCGAACCCGTCCCGCAGCAGTACCTCCTCCTCGTGGGTGCGCTGCACGCGCTCGCCACCCGGCGCCATGCCCCGCAGCTCGTGCTGGACTCCTACCTCCTGCGGGCCCTCGCCGTCGCGGGCTGGGCTCCCAGCTTCCACGACTGCGCGGTCTGCGGCACCCCCGGGCCGCACGCCGCGTTCCACATCGAGGCCGGCGGGGCCGTGTGCCCCGTCTGCCGGCCCCCCGGCTCCGCTGCCCCGGAGGCCGCCACCCTCGAGCTGCTGGGAGCCCTCCTGTCCGGCCGCTGGGAGGAGGCCGATGCCTCCTCGCAACGCGTGCGCTCTGAGGCCTCCGGGCTGGTCACCGCGTACTTGCAGTGGCACATCGAACGCCAGCTCCGCTCGATCAGGATGGTGGAACGCACATGAGCAACTCCCCGCCCCCGCACCCGTCCGGTGCGCGACCCCCGGCGATCCCCCCGATGTTCGTCCCACGGCACGTCGCGATCGTCATGGACGGCAACGGCCGGTGGGCGAACGCGCGGGGCCTGCCCCGGGTCGAGGGTCACAAGGCGGGGGAGGCGGCCCTGCTGGACGTGGTCGCGGGTGCTATCGAGATCGGCGTGACGCACGTGAGCGCCTACGCATTCTCCACCGAGAACTGGAAGCGGTCCCCCGACGAGGTGCGCTTCCTCATGGGCTTCAACCGGGACGTGCTGCGCCGCCGCCGGGACACGATGCACGACTGGGGCGTGCGGGTCCGCTGGGCGGGGCGCAGGCCCCGGCTGTGGCGCTCCGTGATCGCCGAGCTGGAGGAGGCCGAACGCCTCACGGCCGGCAACGACGTCTGCACGCTGACCATGTGCGTCAACTACGGCGGCAGGGCCGAGATCGTCGACGCCGTGCGCGAGATCGCGGCGGAGGCGCGGGCCGGGCGCATCGACCCGGACCGCATCACGGAGCGGACGGTCGCGCGGCACCTCGACGAGCCGGAGCTCCCCGACGTCGACCTGTTCATCCGCACCGGGGGCGAACAGCGCATCTCCAACTTCCTGTTGTGGCAGAGCGCGTACGCCGAGATGGTCTTCCTGGAGGAGCCGTGGCCCGAGGTGGACCGCCGTACCCTATGGCGGGCCGTCGAGATCTACGCCCGGCGTGACCGTCGCTTCGGCGCCGCCGAGGACAGGCCGGCCGCCACCTGAGCGACCACGACGAGGTCAGGCGGCCTCGGCCTCCCCGTCGATGACGGTGAGCTGGGCCCGCGTGGTCGCGCGACGACGTCGCACCACCACCGTCGCCACCACGATGATGGCCGTGGCCACCATCCCGGCGATCCCCCAGGGGGACCCCGCGGCCGCCGCGAACACCGCGCCCCACACAGCGAACCCGATCGTCGAGTAGATCGTGGCCCACGCCAGGCATCCGGGGATCATCGCGAGGGTGTAGCGCCACCACGGCATGCGCAGGATGCCCGCCCCGGCGTTGACCATCGTCTGGAACCCCAGGGTGAGGAACGAGAAGGGGATCACCGCAACGCCCCACCGGTGGATGGCGGCCACGCCCTGGTCGGTGGCGTCGCCGTCGAGCCAGGCGAGGAGCCGGGTGCGCCACCCCTCCGCCGGCGTGATCCGGCGGATCGCCAGCGAGGTCGCCCAACGGCCCAGCCAGTACGTTCCCTGCGCCCGGAGGAACACGACCACCGTCAGGAAGGGAAAGAGGAGCCAGATCGGCCCGTCCGAGAGGAACTCCATCATGAGGCCGCCTCCGCCGCGCACGCCGGGCACAGCCCGAAGAACTCCAGGCGGTGCTCCACCTGGACGAAACCGTTGGCGGCAGCCAGTTCGGCCGCCCACCGCTCGACCACGTCGCCCTGGAACTCCACCGTGAGCCCGCAGTTCCGGCAGACGAGGTGGTGGTGGTGGACCGTGCGCCTGCACTGCCGGTACAGGATCTCGCCCTCGGTCCGCAGGGCATCGACCTGCCCGCTGTCGGCCATCGCCTGCAGGGCGCGGTAGACGGTGGCGAGGCCCACACGCACACCCCGGGCGGCGAGATCGTCGTGGATCTGGCGGGCGGAGCGGAAGTCCGACTGCCCGGCGAGGAGCTCGAGCACGGCGAGGCGCTGCCGCGTCATCCGCTGCATGATCCTCCTCACCCGATTCCTGCTGACAGGATACCCGCGAGCGTCAGAAAGGTCGCGGGCGGGCCGGTCAGGGTGGTCGAGCGCCGCCGGGATTCGGGGCGGTGCCGGTCTGCCGGGTAGCCTGTGGGGAGTCTCCCCGCACCAGCCAGGGGCGGGACCACGAAAGGAACCCCATGCCCTCCTCCACGCTGGACAACGTCATCGCGCTCGCCAAGCGGCGCGGCTTCGTCTACCCCTGTGGGGAGATCTACGGTGGCACGCGGTCCGCCTGGGACTACGGGCCGCTCGGCGTGGAACTCAAGGACAACATCAAGCGCGCCTGGTGGCGGGCCATGGTCACCTCGCGCGAGGACGTGGTGGGCCTCGACTCCTCGGTCATCCTCCCCACGAAGGTGTGGGAGGCCTCCGGGCACCTTGCCGCCTTCGTCGACCCGCTGGTGGAGTGCACCTCCTGCCACCGCCGGTTCCGCCAGGACACCCTGCTCGAGGAGTACGCCGAGCGCAAGGGCATGGCGGACGTCACCGGCCTCACCATGGACCTCATCCCGTGCCCGAACTGCGGCACGCGGGGCCAGTGGACCGAGCCCCGGATGTTCAACGGGCTGCTCAAGACCTACCTCGGCCCGGTCGAGGACGAGTCCGGGCTGCACTACCTGCGTCCGGAGACCGCCCAGGGCATCTTCGTGAACTTCGCCAACGTGATGACCACAGCTCGGAAGAAGCCGCCGTTCGGCATCGGGCAGATCGGCAAGTCGTTCAGAAACGAGATCACGCCGGGCAACTTCATCTTCCGCACCCGCGAGTTCGAGCAGATGGAGATGGAGTTCTTCGTCGAACCCGGCACGGACGAGGAGTGGCACCAGTACTGGATCGACACCCGCATGGACTGGTACGTGGAGTACGGCCTGTCCCGCGACAACCTCCGCCTCTACGAACACCCGCAGGAGAAGCTCTCCCACTACTCCAAGCGGACCGTGGACATCGAGTACCGGTTCGGGTTCCAGGGCAGCGAGTGGGGCGAGCTGGAGGGGGTCGCCAACCGCACCGACTTCGACCTGGGGACGCACGCGAAGCACTCCGGCCAGGAGCTGTCCTACTTCGACGCCGCCAAGGGCGAGCGGTGGGTGCCCTACGTCATCGAGCCCGCGGCGGGCCTCACCCGGTCCCTCATGGCGTTCCTCGTGGAGGCCTACGACGAGGACGAGGCGCCCAACACGAAGGGCGGGGTGGACAGGCGCACCGTGCTGCGTCTCGACCCGCGGCTCGCGCCCGTCAAGGCCGCCGTGCTGCCCCTGTCCCGGAACGAGCAGCTGTCCCCGGTGGCCCGTGACCTCGCCGCCGAGCTCCGGAAGTACTGGAACGTGGACTTCGACGACGCCGGCGCCGTCGGCCGCCGCTACCGCCGCCAGGACGAGGTCGGGACCCCGTTCTGCGTCACCGTGGACTTCGACTCCCTCGAGGACCAGGCAGTGACGGTCCGGGACCGGGACACGATGTCCCAGGAGCGCGTGGGCCTCACCCAGGTGCGGGACTACCTGGCGGCGCGCCTCCCGGGCTGCTGATGTGACGCTCGCGATCGGAGCCGTCACCCTCGGCACCCCCGTGGTCCTCGCGCCGATGGCGGGCGTCACCAACCCGCCGTTCCGGCGCCTGTGCCGCGAGGCGGGCCGCGCCGGCCTGCCCGGCGACGACGTCGCCCCTCGCCCGCCGTACGCCGCGGCCGGGCTGTACGTCAGCGAGATGGTCACCTCCCGCGCCCTCGTGGAGCGCACGCCGGAGACGATGCGGATGGTCACCCCGGATCCCACCGATCCGGTGCGCTCGGTGCAGCTCTACGGTGTCGACCCGGACACGGTGGCGGCCGCCGTCGGCATCCTCGTGCGGGAGGACCTCGCCGACCACGTGGACCTGAACTTCGGGTGCCCCGTGCCGAAGGTGACCCGCAAGGGTGGGGGAGCGGCCCTGCCGTGGAAGCGCGACCTGTTCGCCGGCATCGTCCGTGGCGCCGTCCGCGCCGCGACCGCCGCCTCGCGGGGCCGTGCGCACGAGGTGCCGGTCACCGTGAAGATGCGCCTCGGCATCGACGCCGACCACCTCACCTTCCTCGACGCCGCCCGCACCGCCGCGTCGGCGGGCGTGGCAGCCGTCGCCCTCCACGCCCGCACCGCCGCCCAGTACTACTCCGGCCACGCCGACTGGGAGCAGATCGCCCGGCTCAAGGATGTGGTCGGGGAGGTGCCGGTCCTCGGGAACGGGGACATCTGGTCCGCGGCGGACGCGCTCGCGATGGTGGAACGCACCGGGTGCGACGGCGTCGTCATCGGGCGGGGGTGCCAGGGGCGCCCCTGGCTGTTCACCGACGTCGTCGCCGCCTTCCACGGCAGCGGGGTCCGGGTCCAGCCCGGCCTGCGAGAGGTGGCAGCGACGATCCGCCGCCACGCTGAGCTGATGGTGGACCACTTCGACGACGAGGGCCGGGCGCTGCGCGAACTCCGCAAGCACATGCCCTGGTACCTCAAGGGTTACCCCGTGGGAGGGGAGGCACGCCACCAGCTGGCGCTGGTTGACTCGCTCGCCGACCTCGACGCCAAGCTGGGCGCCCTCGACCTCGACCTCCCGTACCCGGGCGAGGGTGCCGAGGGGCAGCGGGGACGCGCCGGCAGCCCGAAGCAGCCGAGCCTGCCCCAGGGGTGGCTCGACTCCCCGTACCTGAGCGAGGCGGAACGCACGGGAGTGAGCGGAGCCGAACTGGACGTGTCCGGGGGCTGAGGCGAGCCGCTACGGTTGGTCCATGCGACGGAGGAGCAGGCATGGAACATGACCTCACGGGCCCCGACGCACTCGCCCGCATGGACGTCCTGGCGGAAGCCTGGCGGGAGACCTCGGACGGGCGGGGGACCTTCCTCGCGTGCTACCGGCTGATGACCGGCTCCATGATCAGCGCCGTGGTGGAGCGCGACTTCGACGATCCCGCGTGGGTGGACCTGCTCCTCGTCCGCTTCGCCGAGTACTACTTCGACGCGCTGGCCGCCTACGAGCACGACCCCTCGGCCGCACCGGCGGCGTGGCAGCTGGCCCACGACTCCTGCCGCGAACGCCGGTGGGAGCTGCAGCGGCTGCTCCTCGGGATCAACGCCCACATCAACGTGGACCTCCCCCTGACCGTGGAGGAACTGCTCGCCCCGGAGTGGGAGGGGCTCTCCGCAGCGCAGCGGGAGGGGCGGCGCCGCGATTACCTCGCCGTCAACGGCATCATCGCGGCCACCGTCGACGCGGTGCAGGACACCGTGCTCGAACCGGCCGTGCCGATCCTCGCCCTCGCCGACGTGCTCCTCGGGCCGGCCGAGGAGTTCCTGATGTCCCGCATGCTCGAGCAGTGGCGCGAGAGCGCGTGGGAGAACGCGGTCGCGCTGGTGGAGGCACCCGACGCAGCCACCCGTGGCGCCGTCGTCGCCCGCATGGAGGCTGACGCGCTCGCCATCGCGCGGGCTATCCTGTTCACCGACGGCGCCGCGTCCGTCCTCGACCTGTTCCGCCGGGAGTACCAGTGAACCGATTCTTCGCACCCCTCGCCGCGGTGGCCCTCGCCCTCGGCGGCCTGGCTGCCTGCTCGGACGCGGAGGAGCCGCGCTCCGACGTGGGCGTCCAGCTGTTCATGTTCCCCTGGACCTCCATCGCGGAGCAGTGCGAGTCCACCCTCGGCCCGGCGGGCTACGGCTGGGTGCTGACCTCGCCGCCCCAGGAGCACATCACCGGGGACGAGTGGTGGATCCACTACCAGCCCGTCTCCCACCAGGTGGAGTCCCGCCTCGGCACCCGGGAGGAGTTCGCCGCCATGGTGGACGCCTGCCACGAGGCCGGCGTGGACGTGATCGCCGACGCCGTCGTCAACCACATGGCCGGCGTCGAGTCCGGCACCGGCTGGGCGGGTACCGAGTTCACCCACTACGAGTACCCCGGCCTGTTCACCGAGGCCGACTTCCACCGGTGCACCGAGTCCGCCTCGGGCGACATCGAGGACTACGGGGACGCCGCCGAGGTGCAGAACTGCGAGCTCGTCAACCTCGCCGATCTCGACACCGCCTCCGAGGGCGTCCGCGCGACGCTGCGCGCCTACCTCGAGGACCTGCGCAGCCTCGGTGTGGACGGCTTCCGGATCGACGCCGCGAAGCACATGTCCCCGGAGGACGTGGCCGCGATCGTCTCCGAACTCCCGGAGGACACGTGGGTGGTCCAGGAGGTCATCCGCGCCAGCGGCGAGCCGATCACGCCGGAGCAGTACCTCGACAGCGGCGCGGTGTTCGAGTTCACGTGGGGCCGGGACATCCGCGGCATCGTGGGCGGCTCCTCGTGGTCCGTGTTCGCGGACATGGGGTGGAACAGCCAGTACGCGCCCAGCGAGTTCGCCGTCCCGTTCGTCACCAACCACGACACCGAGCGCAACGGCACCACGATGACCTACCGCGACGGCGCGGAGTACCAGCTCGCCACGGTGCTGACGATCCTCTCCGGCTACGGCTCCCCGATGGTCTACTCCGGGTACGCCTTCTCGGGGCGGGACCAGGGGCCGGCCCTGGACTCGGACGGAACGGTGTCCGATGCCACGTGCGTCGAGGGGTGGGAGCCGGCGGCCGACGGTGAGTTCGTGTGCGCCCATGCCTGGCCGCTGGTGAACGCGGCCGTCCGCTTCGCCGCGGTGGCGGGGGAGCGGGCGGGCGACGTCAGCTCGTCGCAGGACGACGTCCTCACCATCGCTCCCCATGACGAGTCCGAGCGCACCCTCGCGTTCGCCGCCGTCAACCGGGGCGAGGAGTCCGCCGCCGGCACCTGGCAGACCGAACTCGAGCCCGGGTCGTACTGCGACCTGGCCGCCGGGCCGGACTGCGCGGCCACCGTCGAGGTCGCCGACGACGGCAGTGCCGACCTCGAGGTGCCGCCCCTGGGCGCCGTGATCCTGACCGTCGCGGACCGGCCCTAACGCACCAGCCACACGGTGGTGTCCGGCGGCACGACGTCGGTCACCGCGCCGCTCGCCAGGGCGACGCGCCACCCCGCGGGGAGCGGGACCTCCGCCTGCATCGTGGTCACGACCAGCATGTCCGCGCGGCCCGGGCCGGCCGAGCGGAAGGCCAGCACGTCGTCGCCGCACAGGTCCTCGTCCCAGGTGAGGCTGGCGCTGCCCAGGTCCCACTCGCGCCGGAGGCGCAGGGCCTCGCGGTAGAGCGAGAGGGTGGAGGCAGGGTCGTCCCGCTGCGCGTCGACGGCGAGGCGCGCCCACTCGGGCGGCTGTGGCAGCCACGCGGCGCCGTCGGGGGAGAATCCGAACCCCGGTGAGTGGGCCTCCCACGGCAGGGGGACGCGGCAGCCGTCGCGGCCGAGGAACTCCCCGCCCGTGTGGAAGAAGGCCGGGTCCTGCCGGGCATCGGCCGGGATGGTGGTGTGCTCGGGCAGGCCGAGCTCCTCGCCCTGGTAGAGGTAGGCGGAACCGGCCAGGGCCAGCATGAGGAGCGAGGCGGCGCGGGCCCTCCGGAGGCCCAGGGCGGCGTCCGGCTGCGGGTCGGCCGGCCCTATCCCGCCGTCCACCTTCCCGGTGAACGGCAACCCGTAGCGGCTCGCGTGGCGGACGACGTCGTGGTTCGAGAGCACCCAGGTGGTGGGCGCCCCGACGGCGTCGTTCGCCCGGTAGGACGCCTCGATCACGGACCGGAGCGCCGCGGCGTCCCAGGGGCTGGCGAGGAACTCGAAGTTGAAGGCCTGGTGCATCTCGTCGGGCCTGACGTAGCGGGCGAGGCGCTCCGGCGGGTCGATCCACGCCTCGGCGACGAGCACGCGCTCACCGTCGTACTCGGCGAGCACGCGGTGCCAGTCGCGGTAGACCTGATGGACGCCCTCCTGGTCGAACATGGGGGCCGGCTCGCCGCTGCCCTCGGCCATGTGGTAGCGGCCGTGCCAGTCCGGCAGTCCGACGCGCTTGACGAGGCCGTGCGCCACGTCCACGCGGAAGCCGTCCACGCCGCGGTCCAGCCAGAACCGGAGGACGGAGCGGAACTCCTCCCAGACCTCCGGGTTCTCCCAGTTCAGGTCCGGCTGGGTGACGTCGAAGATGTGCAGGTACCAGCTCCGGTCGTCCTCCCACGGCGACCCGGCGGCGTCGGCACGGTCGCACACGCGCTGCCAGGCGGGCCCCCCGAAGATGGACGGCCAGTTGTTCGGCGGCTCCGCCCCCTCACGGAAGACGTAGCGGTCCCGTTCGGGGGAGCCGGGGCCGGCCGCCAGGGCCGCGCGGAACCAGGCGTGCTGGTCCGAGGTGTGGTTGGGCACCAGGTCGACGATCACGCGCAGGCCGAGCGCGTGGGCGCGCGCGATGAGGGCGTCGGCGTCCGCGAGGGTGCCGAAGAGGGGGTCGATGTCCCGGTAGTCCGCGACGTCGTAGCCGCCGTCGTTCTGCGGGGAGACGTAGAAGGGGGAGAGCCAGACGGCGTCGACGCCGAGCTCGGCGAGGTGGGGCAGGCGGGCGGTGATGCCGGCGAGGTCACCGACCGGGCCGCCGGAGGACGCGAAGGAGCGGGGGTAGACCTGGTGGATGACGGCTGTGCGCCACCATTCGGGTCCGGGGGACGGGACGTGGAGGCTCATGCCCGCTCTCCCGGGGCTGGTCCGGTGGAGCCTCGGACGATGAGTTCGGGGAGGAAGAGGATCTCGGTGCGGGGAGCCGGGCCCCCCTCGATCATGGAGACGAGGGTCGTCACGGCGGATCGGCACATGGGTTCCACCGGCTGGCGCATGGTCGTGAGCGGCGGGTCGGTGAAGGCGATGAGGGGGGAGTCGTCGAAGCCCACCACGGAGACGTCGTCGGGCGCCTGGAGGCCGCGGGAGCGGACGAGCTGGATGGCGCCGAGAGCCATGAGGTCCGAACCGCACACGATGGCCGTGCACCCCTGGTCGAGGAGCATGCCGGCGGCGGCGCGGCCACCCTCGAGGGTGAACAGCGTGTTGACCACCGGTGGGTCCGCCTGCTCCAGCTGGCGGCGCATCGAGTCACGGAAGCCGCGCATCTTCCCCTGGGTGGGGATGTACCGTTCCTGGCCGGTGGCGAGCCCGATCCGGGTGTGGCCCAGGGAGTGGAGGTGACGCACCGCGATGTCCATGGACCGGCGCTCGTCGATCGAGAAGGCGGGTGCGGGGATCCGGGGATTCGTGCCGTTCATCACCACGAAGGGGATGTCCATCGCGAGGAGACGGTCGTACCAGGCCGTGTCGGCCCGCGAGTCCGCGTGCAGTCCCGAGACGAAGATGATGCCGTCGACGTGCCGCTCGACCATCGCGTCGATGTACTGCTCCTCGGTCGCCCCGCCGGGCGCCTGGGTGCCCAGCAGCGGGGTGTAGCCGGCCTCCGCGAGATGGGTCTCGATGTGCTGGGCGAACGCGGGGAACACCGGGTTGGTGAGCTCGGGCACCACCAGCCCGACGAGTCCGGCCGCCTTGGTCCGCAGCTTGTCGGGCCGCTCGTACCCGAGGAGGTCGAGCGCCGCGAGCACGGCCCGGCGTGTCTCCTCGGCCACACCCGGCTTGCCGTTGAGGACCCGGGACACGGTCGCGGTGGAGACGCCGGCCTGCTCTGCGACGTCGGTGAGGCGGGTTCGCAGCGCCATCGCGTGCCTCCCCTTCTACCCGTGGAGGGTGGTTGCCAGATTGTTATCTGAAATTTACAGCAAGCTATTGCGCAAGCGCCAGACGTTCCGTAGTGTGTCTCGCATGCCGGAGTCCTCCAAAGCGGTACAATCGGCTTTCCGTCACCCTACGAAGGAGAAACACTGATGCGACGGAGCATCCTGCTCGCCACCACGGCCGGGCTCGCCCTCACGCTTGCGGCGTGCGGCGGCGACGCCACGACCGACGAGACCACCTCGGCTGCGCCCGAGGAGACCGGCACCTCGGCTCCCGCCGCTGCCGGCACCCTGACCGTGTGGGTCGACGAGACCCGCATCGACGCGTTCAACAACCTATCCGAGGAGTTCGTCGCGGAGACGGGCGTGTCCCTGGACGTCGTCCAGAAGCCGTCCGGTGACATCCGCCCCGACTTCGTGGCCCAGGCCCCGACCGGTGAGGGCCCCGACCTCATCGTCGGCGCCCACGACTGGGTCGGCGAGTTCGTCGCCAACGGCGTCGTGCAGCCGGTCGAGCTCGGCGACAAGATGGGCGACTTCACCGAGGCCGCCGTGAACGGCTTCATGTACGACGGCCAGCTCTACGGCGTGCCGTACTCGATCGAGAACATCGCGCTGGTGCGCAACAACGCGCTCGCCACCGAGACCCCCGCCACCTTCGACGAGCTCATCGCCGCGAAGCCTGCCGAGGCCGAGTACCCGATCCTCATCCAGCAGGGTGACGCGGGCGACGCCTACCACCTCTACCCGATCCAGACCTCGTTCGGTGCGCCCGTGTTCAACACGGACGACACCGGTTCCTACACCTCTGAGATCGGCATGGGCGGCGACGCCGGTGCGGCCTTCGCGAACTACCTCGTGACCATGGCCGATGCAGGCGCCGTGAACGCCTCCATCGGTGGCGACCAGGCCAAGCAGGCCTTCCTCGACGGCAAGAGCCCCTACATCGTCACCGGCCCGTGGTGGACCGGCGACTTCGTGGACGCCGGCCTCGACATCTCCGTGCTGCCGGTGCCGTCCGCCGGTGGCGAGCCCTCCGCCCCGTTCGTCGGTGTGCAGGGCATCTACCTCTCCTCGCAGTCCGAGAACGCGCTGCTCGCCAACCAGTTCCTCGATTGGGTCGCCACCCCTGACGTCCAGTTCAAGCTGTACGAGTTCGCGGGCCGCACCCCGGCGATGACCGAGGCCGCGGACCAGGTCGACGACGAGATCCTCGCCGGCTTCGGCGAGGCGGGCGCCCAGGGCCTCCCGATGCCCGCCATCCCCGAGATGGGCTCGGTCTGGAGCTTCTGGGGCCAGACCCAGATCAACATCATCAACGGTGACGTGGACGACCCCGCTGCGGCGTGGAACACCATGATCGAGAACATCGAGGCCGCGTTCTAGGACCGGACCCGATGAACACAGGGGTGGGCCGAATTGCGTGACGCGGAGCGGCCCACCCCTGTTCTTCGTCGCAACGACGCGAGAGTAGGGAGCAACTACATGTCGGTGACCACAGAAGCACCGAAACGGGTCGAGGAGCCGCGCCTGTCACACGCGCGCGACATCTCCCGTCCCGGATTCATCGTCAAACTCATCCTGATGGCGCTCATCAACGCCCTCGGCCTCTACGGAATCCTGGCGGCCTGGGCGCAGGACTCGATGGGGGTGGTGGCCTTCCTGGTCGTCGCTCTCATCGCGGCCAACTGGGTGTACTTCTCAAAGCGGGCGGTGCCCGCCAAGTACCTGTACCCCGGCCTGGTGTTCCTGGCGGTCTACCAGCTGTACGTGATGGGCAACACGGCGTTCGTCGCCTTCACCAACTACGGGGACGGCCACAACTCGACCAAGGCCGCGGCGATCGAGCAGATCCTCAAGACCTCGGACCGCCGGATCGACGGGTCCTCCACGTACCCCGTGGCCGTGGTCGGCCAGGGCGCCGACCTCGGCTTCGCTGTCGTGCGCGACGGCGAGGTCCAGCTCGGCACGATGGACGAGCCGCTCGCCCCGGTGGCCGGTGAGGTCGACGGCGACCGCGTGGCCGCCGTCGAGGGCTGGGAGATCCTCAGCATCGCCGAGATCCAGCAGCAGCAGAACGAGGTCCTCGGCCTGCGCGTCTCCCTGAGTGAGGAACCGGCCGACGGCTGGCTGCGGACCGACAACGGCGCACTCGCCTACGTGGCCCGTTCGACCCTCAGCTATGACGAGGCCGCGGACACGTTCACGAACGACGAGGGGAAGGTCTTCAGCGCCGACCCCGATCGGGGCCTCTTCGCCGCGGAGGACGGCGAGGAACTCGTCCCCGGCTGGCGCGTGCTGGTCGGCTTCGAGAACTTCGCGAAGATGTTCACGGACTCGCGGCTCTCCGGCCCGTTCTTCCAGATCCTCGTGTGGACGTTCGCGTTCGCCATACTGTCGGTGGCCACGACGTTCGCGCTCGGGCTCTTCATGGCGGTGATCTTCAACGATCCCCTCGTGAAGGGGCGCCGGTTCTACCGGGCGATGTTCATCCTGCCCTACGCGTTCCCGGGCTTCCTCGCCGCGCTGGTGTGGAAGGGCATGCTGAACAAGGAGTTCGGCATCATCAACGAGACCCTGCTCGGCGGGGCGGACATCAACTGGCTCGGCGACGGGAACCTCGCGAAGCTCGCGATCCTCGGGGTGAACCTGTGGCTCGGCTTCCCGTACATGTTCCTCATCACCACGGGGGCGCTCCAATCGATCCCGGGTGAGTTGCACGAGGCGGGCGTGATGGACGGAGCGGGGCCCTGGCGCCGGTTCCGCTCAATCACCTTCCCGCTGCTGCTCGTCTCGGTGGCACCGCTGCTGATCGCGAGCTTCGCGTTCAACTTCAACAACTTCTCGCTCATCTACATGCTGACCGGCGGCGGCCCCAACTTCCCGGGTGCCCCGGTGGTCATCGGTGAGACGGACATCCTCATCTCGATGGTCTACGCCGTGGCCTTCGAATCCGGCGTGAAGCAGTACGGCCTCGCCAGCGCGTTGTCGATCCTCATCTTCGTGATGGTGGGCGTCATCTCCTGGCTCGGCTTCCGCCAGACCCGAAAGCTGGAGGAGATCCTCTGATGGCCACGAAGACACCCAAGGTCCAGGCACCTGTCCTCGAGGGCGCGAACGATGTGCGTCTGAAGGGCGGCCGGTGGTGGGGGAAGGTCGGCTGGAAGCACGTGCTGGCCGTCTTCATCATCGCCTACGCGATCTTCCCGCTGCTGTACGTCCTGTCCGCGTCCCTCAGCCCCGGGGGCACCCTGACGGGTTCCGCCCGGCTGTTCAGTGAGATCTCGCTCGTCAACTACAGCGAACTCATGGACGGGCGCTTCCCGAAGTGGATGCTCAACTCCCTCGTCGTCTCGAGCGCGTCGGCCATCGGGACCGTGGTGATGGGTGCTGCGGCCGCCTACGCCTTCTCCCGGTTCCGGTTCTCCGGCCGGCGGGGCGGGCTGACGGCACTGCTGATCATCCAGATGTTCCCGCAGATGCTCGCGTTCGTCGCGATCTTCCTGCTGCTGCTCACCCTGGGGGACGTGTTCCCGCAGCTCGGCATCGGGAGCCACCTGGCGTTGATCGCCGTCTATCTCGGCGGTGCGCTCGGAGCCAACACGTTCTTGATGTACGGCTTCTTCAACACAATCCCGCGGGACCTCGACGAGGCCGCGAAGATCGACGGCGCCACCCACGCCCAGATCTTCTGGGGCATGATCATGCGCCTGGTGACCCCGATCCTCGCGGTCGTCGGCCTCCTGTCCTTCGTGAGCACGTACGGCGAGTTCATCCTCGCGCGCATCGTGCTGAACCGGCCGGACACCTACACCCTCGCGGTGGGGCTGTACGTCTGGGCGTCGGACGAGCGCAACGCACCCTGGTCGCTGTTCGCGGCCGGTGCCGTCATCGCGGCGATCCCGATCATCGCGCTGTTCATCTACCTGCAGAAGTACATCGTGGCCGGCCTCACCGCTGGTTCCGTCAAGGGCTGAACCCCACACCCCGGAGGCCCCCGCCGCGGCGGGGGCCTCCGCGTGTCCTAGGATCGAGCCGTGGCCCTGCACCCGGAGGTCGTCGAGTTCGGCGACGACGGCGCCTACGTGGCGTCCGACGCGGCCCGCTGGGTCCCCGAGCCACCCAAGACCTCCGGGCGGAGCGCCTTCCAGCGCGACCGTGCGCGCGTCGTCCACTCCGCGGGCCTGCGCCGCCTCGGCGCCAAGACCCAGGTGATGGGCCCCTCGTCCGACGACTTCGTCCGCACGCGCCTCACCCACTCCCTCGAGGTCGCCCAGGTGGGCCGGGAACTCGGCAACGCCCTCGGCTGCAACCCGGACGTCGTCGACGCCGCCTGCCTCGCCCACGATCTCGGCCACCCGCCCTTCGGGCACAACGGGGAACGGGCGCTCGCCGAGGTCGCCCGCGGGATCGGGGGTTTCGAGGGCAACGCCCAGACCCTGCGGCTCCTCACCCGCCTGGAGGCGAAGGCCGCGCACCCGGACGGCACCTCGGCCGGGCTGAACCTCTCGCGCGCCTCCCTCGACGCGGTGTGCAAGTATCCCTGGGCGGCGGGGGAGGGGCCGCCCCGGCGGGACGGGACACCCAACCCGAAGTTCGGCGTGTACGCCGACGACGCCGCGGTGTTCGCCTGGTTGCGCACCGGCGCCGTCCCGGGGCGCAGGTGCCTCGAGGCCGACGTCATGGACCTGTCGGACGACATCTCGTACTCCGTCCACGACGTCGAGGACGGCATCGCCGCCGGCCGCATCGACCCGACGGTCATCCCGCGGGAGGTCGACCGCATCGTGGAGGCGACGACGTCGTGGTACCGCGGCGCCGCCGGCCCGGACGCGATCCACGACGCGCTGCTCCGGCTCATGGCGGAGCCCTGGTGGGTGGGGGAGTTCCACCGGTCCCGCGGGGCGCTCGCGGCGCTCAAGGACATGACGAGCCAACTGATCGGGCGGTTCTGCGGGGATGCGGAGCGCGCCACCCGCGCGGTCCACGGGACCGGCCGGCTCACCCGCTACAACGCCGCGCTCGTGGTGCCGGAGGAGACGGCCGCCGAGATCCTCGCCCTCAAGGGCCTCGCCGTCACCTACGTCATGGCCCCCCGCGAGCTGGAACCCCTCTACCTCACCCAGCGCACGGTGCTGTTCGACCTCGTCGACACACTCATGGACGCCGGGGAGGCGGAACTCGAGGCCGAGTTCGCCGGCGATTTCCGCGCTGCCTCCACCGCGGACGAGCGACTGCGCGTGGTGGTGGACCAGGTCTCCTCCCTCACCGACCACTCCGCGCACCAGTGGCACGCCCGCCTGCGCGGGATGCTCTCCACAGCCTGGTGACGAGCGGCGGCCCGGCCGCCGCGCCCGACCTACACTGAGCCCATGGCCCGCATGATCAAGCGCGACGACATCGTCACCGTGCGCGAGCGGGCCCGGATCGACGAGATCGTCTCCCAGTTCGTCACCCTGCGTCCCGCCGGCGTCGGCTCCATGAAAGGTCTGTGCCCGTTCCACGACGAACGCACCCCGTCCTTCCACGTTCGCCCCCAGGTCGGACACTGGCACTGCTTCGGATGCGGGGAGGGGGGCGACGTCATCTCCTTCGTGCAGAAGATCAACCACATGCCCTTCGCCGAGGCCGTCGAGTGGCTCGCCGATCGCTCCGGGGTGCAGTTGCACTACGAGGACGACGGCGGCGGCCCGGCCCGGCCCCGGGAGGATCCCGGCAGGCGCCAACGCCTCATCGAGTCCCACGTCCTCGCGGAACAGTTCTACCGGGAGCAGCTGCGCGGCCCGGAGGCCGTGGTCGCGCGCAGGTTCCTCGCCGAGCGGGGCTTCGACCAGGCGGCCGCGGACACCTTCGGCGTGGGCTACGCCCCCAAGGGGTGGGACCATCTCGCGCGCCACCTGCGGGGGAAGGGCTTCACCGAGCCGGAGCTCGCCGTGTCGGGGCTGTGCACCCAGGGCAACCGCGGGGTCTACGACCGGTTCCGCGGCCGGCTGGTCTGGCCCATCCGGGACATCACGGGGACGACGGTCGGGTTCGGGGCGCGCCGCCTGTACGAGGAAGACCAGGGCCCCAAGTACCTCAACACCCCCGAGACCGCGCTCTACCGCAAGGCGCAGGTGCTCTACGGCCTCGACCTCGCCCGCAAGGCGATCGCCACCCACCGGCAGGTCGTCGTCGTCGAGGGGTACACCGACGTCATGGCCGCACACCTCGCGGGCGTCTCCACCGCCGTCGCCACCTGCGGCACGGCGTTCGGGGAGGAGCACATCCGGATCGTCCGCCGACTCCTCGGGGACGTGGCCGACGAGTCCGCCGGCGTCTCCTTCTCCTCCCAGCTGAGCCGCGGCGGGCAGGTCATCTTCACCTTCGACGGCGACGCCGCCGGCCAGAAGGCCGCGCTCAAGGCCTTCGACGAGGACCAGCGGTTCGCCGCCCAGACCTTCGTGGCCGTGGAGCCCAGCGGCATGGACCCGTGCGAGCTGCGCATGGCGAAAGGGGACCAGGCCCTCGCGGCGCTCATCGAGAACCGCGTGCCCCTGTTCGAGTTCGCGATCCGCAGCGTGCTCGCCTCCGTCGACCTCGGCACCGCCGAGGGCAGGGTGGGGGCGCTGCGATCGGCGGCGCCCGTCGTCGGCAGGATCCGCGACCGGGCACTCCGGGCGGAGTACTCCCGCGAGCTGGCCGGATGGCTGGGCATGGATGAGGGTGGCGTGCGGCGCGCCGTCGCCGATGCCGAACGCCGGGACGACCGCCAGCAGGATCGCCAGGCGGACACCCGCCCGGAGCGCCCGCGTCAGGAGGACCCGGTCGCGAAGCTGGAGCGCCAGGCGCTCGAGGTGGCCCTGCAGCTCCCCGGCACCGCGGCCGCCTGCGGCTTCGACGACGTCGGCGCCGGCGCCTTCGTGGTGCCCGCCCACCGTGCGGTCCACGACGCCGTCCGTGCGGCGGGCGGGACGGGTGCCGCCGGGACGGACGTCGTCGGCTGGCTCGAGGAGGTGCGCAGTGGCGCTGCCGATCCGGTGGCACGCCTCATCACCGGGCTCGCCGTCGCGCCCCTGCCGGTCGCCGACGCCGCCGCCCAGCGGCACTACGCCGCCGGTGTCCTGACCTCCCTCATCCGCATGGCGCTCACGCGGACCATCGCCGACGTGAAGGGCGAGCTGCAGCGCACCGACCCGGGATCGGAGCGCTACAACCAGCTCTTCGGCGAGCTCATCGCCCTGGAGACGCAACGCCGGTCGCTCGGCGAGGAACGGTAGCCGCCGCACGGGGTAGACTGGCCGGAGCGCTCGCGGTAACGGTTCCGCCCCCGCCACGTCTGGCATTCGGCCGAGCTGTCCCGCCGCACCATCACCGACCCTCGACATCCTGGAGGGACATGCCGTCCTCGGACCGGCGTTCCGGCTCGGGCACCCGCACGGGAGCCACGACCGACGAACGCGCACCACTCATCCCCGTCCTCGCGCGCCACGTGCGCCAGGTGGAGTCCAGGGCGAACCGGGGTCGCGTCGGCCCGAAGGACCGGACCCGGTTCCAGGTCATCGCGCTCCTGATGCGCTCCGAGCGCGCCCGGATCAAGGAGGATCCCGAGCTACCCGAGGCGGCTCGCAAGGAACTCCTCAAGAGGATCGAGGGCATCGGGACGATCCTCGCCCACACCGCGGCGCGGGACACGAGCCTGCTCAGCCTGCTCGGGGAGGACGTCCGTCCGGGCCTCGCGGCCAGGGAGCTCCGCCGCGTGTGGCTCGAGGAGGCCGGACTCGAGGCACCCGAGGAGCCCGAGGAGCCGCAACGCGGTCCCGTGGTGCCCGCGGAGCTGGCGCAGAAGCAGGTGGTGCCCCAGTCCGTCATCGCGCGGGTGCGGTCCAACCCGTTCCTCGCCCCTGACCTAGCCCCCCGGGAGGCGGAGCGCCCCCGCGGCCGCCTGCTCGGCTGGGACCTGATGGACCCCCTGTACCGCGCGTTCGAGGAGGGCGCCGGCGGGACCACGGCCTCGATGAACCTGCCCGAGCCGCTGCGGCCCGACCAGTTCGCACCCCCGGGAACCCACCTCATGCCCCACCAGGCCCGCCTGCTGGAGGCCGTGCGCCGGGGACACCGCACCTTCCTCCTCGCCGACGAGCCCGGCCTCGGCAAGACGGCACAGGCCCTCATCGCGGCCACGGTCGCCGACGCCTATCCGATGCTCGCGGTCGTCCCGAACGTCGTGAAGATCAACTGGGCGCGGGAGGTGGGCCTGTGGACCCCGCACCGCCGGGTCACCGTGATCCACGGCGACGGGGAGGACATGGACGCCTTCGCGGACGTGTTCGTGGTCAACTACGAGATCCTGGACCGGCACCTCTCCTGGGCCGCCACCCTCGGGTTCCGCTCCATGGTGGTGGACGAGGCGCACTTCATCAAGAACCTCACCTCGCAGCGGTCACGGCACGTGCTGGCGCTCGCCGAGCAGATCCGGGCACGCACCCGTGACCCCCTGCTGATGGCGCTCACCGGGACGCCCCTGATCAACGACGTGGAGGACTTCCGCGCGATCTGGCGGTACCTCGGCTGGATCGTGGGCGACCAGCCCGCCCCGGCGCTCGTCCGGAGGCTCGAGGACATCGGGCTGACCCCGGCGGACCACGACTTCTACCCGGCGGCCCGCGACGCCGTCATCAGCATGGGGATCGTGCGCCGCCGGAAGGCGGACGTGGCCGCCGACCTCCCGTCCAAGCGGGTGGTGGACCTGCCCGTCGAGCTCGAGGACGCCGTGGGCCGGTCCGTGCGCAAGGCGGAGCGCGCGCTCGCCAGGCGTCTCGTCACGAAGTACCGCGCCCTCCTCGAGGCGCGCGAGGCGCCCGCGGGCACGGTGGACCCAGATCTCATGCGGCGCGTCGCCCTCGCGGAACTGGAGTCCGGCGGATCGAGGAGCACGGAGAACGTGTTCACGATGGTGCGCCGCATCGGCCAGGGCAAGGCCGCCCTCGCGGCGGACTACGCGGCGCAGCTCGCCCGGTCCGCGGGCAAGGTGGTGTTCTTCGCCAAGCACATCGATGTCATGGACACCGCCGAGCAGGTCATCGCCGACGCGGGGCTCACCACCGTCTCGATCCGCGGGGAGCAGAGCGCCAAGCAGCGGCAGCACGCGATCGACGCGTTCCAGAAGGATCCTGCGGTGGCGGTGGCGGTGTGCTCCCTGACCGCTGCCGGCGTGGGCCTGAACCTGCACGCCGCGTCGAACGTTGTGCTCGCGGAGCTCTCCTGGACGGCCGCCGAACAGGAGCAGGCCATCGACCGGGTGCACCGGATCGGCCAGGAGGAACCGGTGACCGCGTGGCGGATCCTGGCCGCGCACACCATCGACTCGAAGATCGCCGAGCTCATCGACTCCAAGCAGGGGCTCGCCGCCCGTGCCCTGGACGGTTCGGACGTCGAGGTGGGCTCCGGTGACTCCGTGCAGCTCGACGCGCTCCTCCACCTCCTGCGCGAGGCCCTGGGAGCCTGAGCCTCCCGGTACCGGGGGTCACGCCACGGGAAGGCGTCTATCATCTGAGGCACGGTCGAGACCAGGCGGTGATGAGCATGCAGACCATGGCGCGCCTGACGAGTGCGTACCACAGCGCGCGGGTGGAGGAGTTCGACGCGAACTCCAGGTACGTCATCCTGAGTGACTGCCACCGGGGTGACGGCGCCCTGTCCGACGAGTTCCTGAAGAACAAGAACGTCTTCGTGGCCGCGCTGGACCACTACTGGCGGGAGGGGTTCACCTACATCGAGGGTGGCGACGGCGACGAGCTGTGGGAGCACAAGGACTTCCGCCACGTCTTCAAGGCCAACCGTGCCGTGTGGACCCGGATCAAGCCGTTCCACGATGCCGGCCGGTTCATCAAGCTGTACGGCAACCACGACATGCACCTGAAGTTCCCCGAGTACGTGCGCAGGAACCTGTGGACGGCGCCGGACCCGGACACGGGGGACATGGTGCCGTTCCTCCACGGCCTCGAGCCCGTGGAGTCCGTGGTGCTGCGCCACCGGGTGACGGGTCAGGAGATCCTCCTCGTCCACGGCCACCAGGGCGACTTCGCCAATGACCAGGCATGGCTCATGAACATGTACTCCCTGCGCTTCTTCTGGAAGTACCTGCACGCCTTCGGGATCAAGAGCCCGTCGAGCCCGGTGCGCAACTCCTTCGAGCGTCACAAGGTGGAACGGAACTACGTGAAGTGGATCCGGCTGAACCGGATCGCGCTCATCTGCGGCCACACCCATCGGGAGAAGTTCCCCCGCGACGGTGAGCTCCCGTACTTCAACTCCGGCAGCTGCGTCTATCCCTCCCACATCACCGGCCTCGAGATCACCGGGGATGCGATCACCCTGGTCCGGTGGCGCGTGGACGCCAACGAGGACGGCCTGCTGCAGGTGGCGCGGCGCGTCATCGCCGGCCCCACACCGCTCGCGTCCTTCGACCTCAAGCGCCCGGAGGCGCTCGAGAGCAGCGGCTGATCCGGGCGCCGGCTACGACCTGACGTGTGCCACGGCCGCGTCGAACTCCTCCTCGATGTCGGGGTTCGACCGGTACGTGGCGAGTGACACCGCCACGGTCACGACGAGGTTGAGGAGGAAGGCCGGCAGGATCTCGTACACGTCGAAGATTCCGCCGGGGCCGCCCTCCAGCGCGTTCCAGGCGAACACGGTCACCGAGCCCGTCACCATGCCGGCGACCGCCCCCGCCGTGGTCAGCCTGCGCCAGTACAGGGCGAGCACGACGACGGGGCCGAGCCCCGCGCCGAAGCCCGCCCACGCGAAGGCGACCAGTCCGAGGATGGTGTCGGAGCGTCCCCAGGCCAGGATCGCGGCGACGACGGACACGACGAGCACCCCTGTCCGTCCCAGCCACACCCCGCCGGCCGGCGAGAGCTGGCGGCGGGAGAACGCCCGGTAGATGTCCTCCACGAGGGCCGAGGAGGTGACCAGCAACTGGGAGGAGATGGTGGACATGACCGCCGCGAGGATCGCGGCGAGCATGAACCCGGCGATCAGGGGATGGAAGAGCAACTGGCCGAGTGCGATGAACACGCCCTCGGGGTTGGCGAGGGCGCCCTCGTCGTGCTGGAAGACGGCGATGCCGACGAGCGCCGTGACGATGGCGCCCGTGCACGCGAGCACCATCCAACCGATCCCGATGCGGCGGGCCTCGGCGGCTTCGCGTGGGGCGCGCAGCGCCATGAACCGCACGAGGATGTGGGGCTGGCCCACGTAGCCCAGGCCCCACGCGAGCGCGGAGACGATGCCGACCACGGTCGCGCCACTGCCGAGCGTCAACAGCGCGGGGTCCACGGACCGGATCGCGGCGACCATCTCACCGGGACCACCGAGGTGGAGGATCCCGACGATCGGGAGCGCGACGAGGGCGAGCACCATCATCGTGCCCTGCACCACGTCCGTCCACGAGACCGCGAGGAACCCCCCGACGAGCGTGTAGAGGACGGTGATGCCCGCGACCAGCACCATGCCCACGTAGTAGTTCATCCCGAACGACGTCTCGAAGAAGGTGCCCCCGGCGACCATGCCCGAGGACACGTAGAACGTGAAGAAGACGAGGATGACCACGCCGGCCACCATGCGCAGCACATGGCTGCGGTCCCGGAGCCGGGAGCCGAGGAAGGACGGGATCGTGATCGAGTCCCCGGAGACCTCCGTGTAGGCGCGGAGACGCGGAGCAACCACCTTCCAGTTGAGCCACGCCCCGACCGTCAGGCCGACCGCGATCCACGCCTCCACGAGGCCCGCCGCGTACACGGCGCCCGGCAGCCCCATGAGGAGCCAACCCGACATGTCGGACGCCCCGGCGGACAGGGCGGACACGGCGGGGTGGAGACGCCGGCCGCCGAGCATGTAGTCGTCCAGGTCCTCGGTCCGGGCGTTCGCGGCGAATCCGATCCAGACCATCGCCACGAAGTAGATGATCATCGCGATCGCCTGCCATGCCGTGACGTCCATGGGTCCCCTCCCGTGCGCGCGGTGTCGTCGGCCGGTGCCCCCGGCGGGGCTTGAACCCGCGACCGACGGATTATGAGTCCGCTGCTCTGACCGGCTGAGCTACAGGGGCGCGTGCCCTCGGCGGGCACGCCCCAAGGATACGTGCGGTGGAGCACGGCCTGAAATCCGGTTACCGTAGCGGAATGTTCCGCAGGATGTCCGGCCGCAACCCCGTTGCCACCCACCTCAAGAACGTCGGCGCACTGACGACGGCGCCGCTCGAGGACGGCCGCTGGCTCGCCGTGGCGGCGGGGGAGTTCGCCGTCGTCGACGAGGACGGGATCTCGGTGCGGGCCCCCTGGACGGACCTGGAGCGGGCGTCGTGGGATGGGGAGCGCCGGGAACTGACCATGCTACGGATCGACGGCGAGCCCCCGATCGTGCTGCGGCTCGCCACCGACGAGGTCTTCCACACGATGACGGCGGTACGTGAGCGGGTGAACGGGTCCATCGTCCACGTCGAGTACCTCGCCACTGCCGGGGGAGAGATCCGGGCGCTCGTGCGTCGTTCTGCGGACGGGAACCTGTTCTCGCAGCTCGTGGCGCGGGGGCCGGTGACGGACGCGGACATGGAGGCGGCGGCGTCGTTGGAGCGGCGGGCGCGGGCGGCAGCGGGGCTTCCGACCACCTGACGGCAGGACTGGTGGTGCGGGGGCGGCCGCGATTTCGTCCGTGCGGCTCGGGGCTGGTAAGGTCGTTCAGCGCGATCCCGCGTAGCTCAATTGGCAGAGCATCCGACTGTTAATCGGACGGTTACTGGTTCGAGTCCAGTCGCGGGAGCCACAAATCAAGTCCCTGAGCTGCGGAAACACCGGTCAGGGGCTTTCTTGTACCCGGCTCGTGCTAGATGCGTGCAACAAGGGAACCTCGAGTCCTTGGATGGACACGGCCACGACTACCACCGGTCCCCCGCGTCCGGCGCCGCGGGCGGTAGGCAGAGCGTCGTGGTGTTGCTGTGCGCCCGACATGAGCCGCATCGTCAGACGAATGGCTGGGAGCAGGCCATCGTTGTGACGTATGCGGAACCGCTGGAGGACCTGCAGGCGCACATCGCTGGCGCTTCGACGTGGCGGCGCGCGCATCCCCAGCAGCACTTCTTCATCAATCAACTGATCGAGCACTTCGTGGAGGGTTCCGGGGCCGTGAACATCGAGGATCGGATCGCGTTTCTGTCGACCATGTGCCAGACGGGCGAGTCGGCGCGCTATGGGCATCGGCCGCAGGAGGTTGCCGCCCGGGAGTTCGCTGAACTGGTGGCGCAGCATGCCAGGCGCCAGTTCAAGGAGGGGCGCCAGACGCTCTCGGAGGTGAAGCGGTCCTTGAAACGATTCGCGGAGCACACGCTGGTGGGCCAGTTCAACGACGCTCTGTTGAGCGGGCAGAATGCTGGTGGAGCCCGAGTTACTGCAAGGTATTCGTGACCCGGACGGCGGTCGACCAGGATGGCACCGACCAACTCGTTCAGTCCCAGGTGAGACTCGACGAGGTCCTCGCCGGCCTGAGCGGCGACGACAACCGGTTGCGGGATGCTGTTTTGGCCGTGATCAATGCCTGACCGGAGACTGTTCGGGCCCGGCAGGTCTGTGCGCGTACTCGATGCCTGGTCTGCCAGTACCGATGTGCTCGATGGGACCTGAGGTCACGGTCGGTGTGCAACGGCTGGGTCTGCTCGCGGCCAGGGACTCGACGTAGGTGGTGAGGTCGGCGCCGCGGATACGGCGCAGGCGTCCGCAGAGGCGGACGGACGGCAGGGCGCCGGAGGTGAGGAGGGCGTAGACGGTGCCGCGGCCGCAGCCGAGTTCGGCGGCGACCTCGGCGACGGACAGCAGCATCCGCTCCGGCAGGCCCGCAGAGATGGCAGCAGCGATGAGGGGCTGGAAGTCGTGGACGTTGCTTTCGGCAGCGCGGCACGCGGCCCAGAAGAGGGCGTTGTCACGGTTGCCCTCGGGTTGCCGGGCGACGTGGGCTGCGAGCCACGGGACCGGGTCGACGCCATTCCGACGCGCAGCCACCGTGGGTTCCCGGAGGGGTGTGAGCGGTTGCAGCACGGCGGTGACGGCGGCCCAGTCGAGCGGCCGTTCCGGTCCGGGGCGGACCTCGAGGAGCTCGTAGCGCCGGGAGTAGGCCTTGCACTGGCCCAGCGATGGAGGAAGCAGAACGTACCCGCCGGTGCCACGGAAG
>DBPQ01000135.1:37130-42507 GCA_002304945.1 Actinomycetales bacterium UBA1416
GCCCTGGAGCCGGCCTCGAAGCTCGCCGCCACCCGGTGGGTGGGCGAGCGGGTGTGGATCGAACACCTGCCCGCCCTGTCCGATGACCAGGCCTACCGGGGCATGGACTTCCTGCTGGACGCGCTGGAGGAGATCGCCGCCGAGGTGTTGGACCAGGTGGCCACCCTGTTGAATCTTGATTTGGACATCGTGTTCGTGGACACCACCTCACCTACTTCGAGACCGATCGGGAGGACGAGCACCCCGAGACCGCAGTAGCGGTCACGGATGACGGAGTGTTCAACCCGACCGAATCCGGGGCCCCGCGCGTTCGGGCACTCCAAGGACCACCGCACCGACCTGCCCCCGGTGGTCATCGCGATGGCCGTGACCCGTGAGGGTGTCCTGGTGAAGTGTTGGACCTTCCCGAAGAACACCGCCGACACGGCGATCATCCGGACCATCAAGAACGACCTGGCCGGATGGAATCTGCACCGCAAGGTCTGGGTTGCCGACCGCGGGTTCGCCTCCGGCACGAACCGCGCCTACCTCACCCGCGGGGGCGGGCACTACATCCACGCCGAGAAGCTGCGCCACACCAACACCGAGGCCGCCGCCGCCCTCGCCCGCCCCGGCAGTGCGGGCCAACCTCGTCGCCTATCTTCAGACGCTGATCGCCGGGTCCGACCAGTGGACGTCACGGAAGCGGGATGAGCTCGTCGGGTCCCTGAAGGGCAAGCCCGGCCTGAAGAGGTCCCTGCGCCGCACCCCCACCGGGCTGCTTCGCATCGACCACAAGGCCATCACGGCCGAGGCTCACCTGGACGGGAAGTGGTTGCTCCGCACCTCGAACCCCACGGTTGAGTCCGGCGGATCTCGCCGCGGCCTACAAGCAACTCCTGGCCGTGGAGAACGGGTGGCGTGACATGAAGGGCACCTCGGGTTGCGCCCGGTGTTCCACCACTGCGAGGACCAGATCCGCGCCCACGTCCAGTTGTGCGCTCTCGCACTGCTGCTGATCCGGGTGGTGGAGAACACCACCAGGGACACCTGGAGGAACGTACGCCACGAACTGGACCGCATGCACCTCGTCACCCTCGCCACTGACCACGGCACCGTCGCCCAACGCACCACCCTGACGGCCGGGCAGGAGAAGATCTTCAAGGCCCTGAACCTGGACGAACCACGCCGGTTCTACGACTTCACCCCGACCACCTGAGCCCTCCCCGCTGACCCGGTCACGCCGCCGGCCTGTAGTAACACACCCCCACCGCCCTCACAGGCACTTTCCCGCGCACTCCCAACGAAAACCCCGAATCCGCTTGCCTACCAGCTGCGGTACTCCGGCCTGGCGATCCGGCGCAATCTGATGACGGCCACCCAGCCGACAATGCGCAAGCTGACTTGCACGCTTCAGTTGACTCAAGCAGTCACTACTTGGGTGGCAGTGTCCTACCGAGATGACATGATCTGTCAAGACATTGACGCCGCGTTCCACGCCATTCATACGTGGGTCGCCCGATCCAACAACGACACGCCGGCCGCCGCAAACTGAGATACCAACTCAAGCCTCGACCGCCACCCACTATCATGCGAGGCGTGGACAGGGCACTAACTACCATCGAGATCGAACAGAGCCTGCGACGTAGCGGTCACGATGACTTGGCCGACACCGTCCCGAAGATCGAGCTCTTCCTCACCGAATGGTGGCGACGTGGAGCAATCCTGTACTGGTTCACTGACCACGGACCCGAGCACTCCCGTCGAGTAGCCGATTTGGCCCTGAGTATCGCTGATATTCCCACCCTTCCACTTGATATTCGACTGACATCGCTCGAGAAATATGTTCTTTGGTCTGCGGCCCTCCTTCACGATGTGGGTATGCAGTCGCTGCTTGGGCAAGCCGCCGGAACCCAGAACGCCCGCGCGTACGAACGGATACGCCACGAACACCCGAACGAGTCTAGAAACGTGATCAATGCACAGTGGAGGCAGATCGGCCTTCCGGACGATTTGGAATTAGTTGGCGCCATCGCTCTCGTGGCCAGGGCTCACGGCACCAAGTACTACCGCGAATCGATAGAACTGCTCGAAGGAGCCGACCAACTTCATGGAGAACGCGTTCGCACTGCTCTGTTGGCCGCGACACTTCTGATCGCTGACGAACTTGACCTCGACGTTCGTCGAGTTGTTCCACCACCAGCAAACCAGCCACTCGGGACAATCTCACAAGCGCACGCCGCTAAACATAGAATGGTTAACGGGCAGAGTATTGAACATGGCACCCAAGGGAGGGTCGGGTTCAACCTACATCTCTCTTCAAATGGCTGCCCAGAAGCACAGGCAGCCGCTGTAGAAAAGTGGATTGTCGAGAAACTTCGGATTCAAATGGCTCTAGTCGAGCCCGCGTTTATAAACGGATTTGCAGGCCATGCCGAGCTGGACCGGAATATTCGTGTGATTCATCACCAATCTCTAGTTCCACCGGCTGGCCTTCCGGCTGAGGTACTCGCCATCATTGAGGACGAAGTTGCGTCAAATGAACTGATTGATCACAAGCGCAACGAACGTGAGCTTGAACAGACAATTCACGAGCATGGAGTCGCTGTAATTACTGGTAGAATGGACGCCTTCGAGGACATAGATGGCAGGGAGGACTTGACAGCTGCTGCTCTCGCGCAACATAGGGGCCGCGGCGGGACAACGATAGCAAGTCGCGTTCTCTACGAAACCGGCGGTGCCGCCACCCTGCGTGATATGCTTCGTGAGCTATGCTCACAAGCCGGACTAGCGCCGCAAACCGATGGTAGAAGTTCTGAGGAGCTTTTCCAACTATTCTTCGACACTTTATCGGACTCCACGAACAATACAGTCGTTTGGATTTCTAGTATCGACTGGTTGGCGCCCGAAGAAGTCCAATGGGTTCGCGATTCAATCGTTTCACGGCTCCACAGTCTCGACCACGTTACGTTGTTCTTCACAGCTGACAGCAGCGTCTCTCTTTGCGGAGCCGATGGCATAGAAACAATTAGATCTTATGGCATGGAGATTGAAGAAGTAGAGGCGTACCTCAGCAGATATGTCTCAGGGAGACCGGCGCGAGTCGAGGCTTTGCAGAAACTTCGCTATTCGCGCTATAAGCGAATGCGCCAAGACTATCTCGCTGACATGATGACTGGAGTTTAGAATGCTGGGATCAACCGCCAACGCGCTCCGCCTTCTAAGTGCAGCGCCTTGGTTTGACGATGAAACCGCTATTGAGATTTTGGCGCTTTCTGCGCCAGACTCTCATCACGCAGAGTTGGTGCTGACGCAGATAAGGCGGAGTGGTCTTATCGTGCGCCGAGGTGAACTGGAGCGCATCGAAGAACCCAACAGATCAGCCTGGCGACAAGCGCTGTTCGCGGATGACTCAGAACTCTATGCTGAGGCTCTCAGAGTGTTCGCGCGGCGTTCCCGCGGAGAGCTTGGGGTGAAGTTGGGGAGCGTTCTTGGCGAGGATGGGACATTTCGTACAACTCGCGCGATTGAGTGCGTGGCCACGCAGGATGCCGCCGAAGCTTTGAACGAACTTGTAGCACGATTAGAAGAAGGGCCTGATACTTTTGATTCTCTGGGTGCTCTATCGATCGCGCGATTGATCGAACTGTACGGGTATCGCAGAGATCGGCTGGGAGACTTTTTCCAAGGATTGGCTCTGTGGTCTAGCGACCGCAAGACTGAGGCTGCTGAGTACTTTCGGCGTGTGGTCGCGGACCGCAAAATGGATCGCGCCGGTGCTATTGCCGAGCACCTTCTTGGCGTATCGCTCTATCAGGAGGGACAACTCTTCGAAGCGGCTGCGGTCCTTGAACAGTCAATCTCAGACCTCGATGACCTGAATGATCGAAGGGGCCTTGAGGTGACGTTCTGCACCTACGGACGCGTCATGCGAGAAGTATATGGCAGGACTGGTGATTTTGACGCGCTTGTGCGCTCCCGCGACGCGCTTTACGCAGCATTGGAGTACTCGACAGGTCTTCCCGGTAGAGAGTGTCGGACGCTTCAATATCTCGCCCAGACAGAGAGTGACTTCGGTGAATATGAGACAGCAATCGAGTTCATTGGGCGCGCTATCAATATGTGCTCGGATCCGGTGTCTTTGGTTAACGCGCACACGGTGAAGGCGATGATTCTCAGAGCTTGTGGTCGCACGCGAGAATATTTGGAGGAGATTGATCTCGCTAATGAGATCGCCGCCCAGAATGATCTTCAAGGTCTAGCACTGGCACGTACCCTTAATATGGCCGCAGCTGCGCATCGTGTAAACTGTGATCTCGACAAGGCGGAGACACTTGCCCGGCGTTCACTTCGAATCGGAGAGAGGGAAAGAAATGAGCGGCATATCGCCCATTCGCAGCACACCTTGGCAGCCATTCTTATTGATGCCCTTCAGCCAGAGTCGGTTTCGCCGCAGCGGGTGACGGAGATAAGGCAACTATTGTCGGATGCAAGAGCGACTCTCGCGGGATACCGTGATTCCCGCGGCGTTCGACTCATAGAGACCACGACAAGTCGATTGAACGGAAAGCTTGCGTTTTTGAACTTCCGAGGTGAATCAGATCGCCAGACGGATTCCGCGGCGTTCGAGTTCTAGAGACTACGACAAGTCGTTTGACTGGAAAGCGTGCGTTTCTGAGCTTCCTAGGTGAATCAGATCACCAGATGTAGTCTGCGAACTTTCGGGGGGCCTCTGCGCTCTGTTTGATGCCATTGAGGTACTTTTTCTGCGAGCAGGTCGATGGCAGACGGTACGATTCGACGATCCCGCGATTAGCTTTTCCTCGTACAGCCGCCATTGAACGTCCGGTCATCAGCCGCAGTGAGCGCTCTGGCACGACTTCGGAGACCATCTATGCGAACTGCGCGTCGCGCGGTGGCGTCACCGTGCCGGACCTACTGTGTCCCAACGTGTTCCGATGTGTTGCTCATCCTTGTCGCTGCTGCTTTTGTCATGCTGCTGTTCGCTGGGCGGCGGGAACTGGTCGAGAGTGCGGGGGCGAAGGTGGCGAACGGAGTGCTCATGCTCGTGCTTGCCACGTTGGCAGGCGTCATCACTGTCGAGTTGCTCGCGTCTCTCGTGAGCTTGTAGCAGGGCGGACAGTTGACTGTGCCGAGTGCGACTGGCTGGGTCCGTGTTCTCCTTGGGGGTGAACATCCCGCTTGCGTTGACGGGCCATGTTCAACTTCAGCTGTGATGAAGTCGGCCACGCCGCAGCGGCGAAAACGTCTCTGTAGCATCCGACTTTTCCGCCAGGAGGAGGCGAGCCGTCGGCGCGTCCGACATGCCGCCAGTCGGTCGCTCCAGACTGGCTCGAGGTATCAGGACTCCTGACTGGAGTGTTCCCGGAAAAATGGG
>DBPQ01000011.1 GCA_002304945.1 Actinomycetales bacterium UBA1416
CGCCCCTCGGGGCGGCCGCTGGAGCTGCCACGGGTCACGGACCCGCTGCCCGTCCGCGTTGCGATCCTCGGCCGCCCCTCGGGGCGGCCGCTGGCAGCCGCAGCGGTGGACGTGAGCAGCGGCGAGGAGTTGCGATCCTCGGCCGCCCCTCGGGGCGGCCGCTGGACGCCCGCTTCTGGGGTCCCCTGTTGGAGTGGATGTTGCGATCCTCGGCCGCCCCTCGGGGCGGCCGCTGGTCTGCCTGACATGGGCGGACATCCCAATTACACCTGACTCCTGGTCGATTCTGTGGACAACTGGGGCGCTCGGGGTCGTTATCGGCGCGGAACCCGCCGGGGTCGAGACGCTCGGGTGGGGTTCCGAGGTGCTAGAAGATCAGTGGTCCCCCGTGTGCTGGCCGGGCGGCCGCCCCGAGGTGAGACGCTCGTTGGAAGGACCCTTGGGGCAGTCGGTAGAAGCGGATGCTGTCAGTCGTCAGGTTGATCTCCTGCCGCAGCTCGGCTTCGAGTAGAACGAGTTCAGCGGGGGTGCATACAACCTCAAAGACGGACTTCTGGACACGTTGGCCCATACCTTCGCAGACCTTGGCCACGCGGCGTAGCCTGCGTTGTCCTTCTCTCGTGATGGTCTCGACGTCGTAGGTCACCAGGATTTCCATTCAGGTCACCGTCCAGGGAATGTAGCCGGGTGAGTCCCCGCGCAGGTGGCGGGCAAGGAGCCTCGTCTGGGTGAGCGGGATCATGGCGGCGGGTAGTGACCGCGCTACGCCGGCGTGTGGCCACTGCCTGGATCGGGACTCCGACCACTGTTCAAGGAAGAACCGGCGACCGGACTCGGTCAGTTCGACCACGCCGCCGGGGAGGGTGGTGGTGTGGCTCGGTCGGAGTTGGCCTCGGTTGATGAGCGTGATGACGAGACGATCGACGAGTAGCGGACGCAGTTCTTCCATCAGGTCCAGCGCGAGGGAGGGCTTGTTGGCTCTGACGCCGTGGAGATAGCCGATGTACGGGTCGAGTCCGACCTGCTCGATCGCACCGTGGACTGCGACGCGTAGCATCCCGTAGCCGAAGGACAGGAGGCAGTTCAGGGGGTCGGTGGCCGGGCGCCGTGTCCGTCCTGGTGGAGATCCGGGACACAGCAGACCCAATCCTTGGAAGTAGTCGCGTGCCGCCCTGCCCTCGACGCCGAGGATTTCGGTGAGATTGGTGCTGTCCTTCAGGTCCGCCAGTGCGGCCCCGTGTCGGTCGGCGATCGCACGCAGGCCCGACTGCCGTGCACCTTTCTGGTCCCGAGCCGAACGCAGGAGGAGTTGGCGGTAGTTGTGCAGCTTTCCGGCGACGAAGCGGCGCGCCAAGTCCAGGCGGTGTTCGGCATCCTCGTGCGCCCGGTACTGGGCCAACCTCAGCGTCGGGTTCCCCGTCTGTGGTCCACTGACCCGGGCGAGGAACCGCCCGTTCTGGGTCACCCAGGTGACGGATCGTCCATCGGCGGCGCACCTGTGCATCAGGTCTGCGGTGACCGTGACGCCGTTCCACGCGACGATGTGATCGATCCGTACCAGAGGCAGGAGGTGCCGTCCGGGCCTGTCAGGGTGGGTGATTCGGAGGGCGTCACCGTCGAGGTGGAGGCTGGTTCCTGTCGTGGTGACGTAGAGGGTGTTGAGGATCTCAGTCATCCCAGCCGCCTTCCGGTCGGGGGACGAAGAGATTGGCCTCGGCGGCTGTCGTCACGCCTTCGGGGAGGCAACCCGGGCGCAGTGAGCAGCGACGACATCTGGCGTCCAGCACGGGCCCGGGGACGTGCAGGGTGTCGATGAGGGCCCGCATGCCGGTGATTGCGCCGTCCACCCTGGCGCGCAGGCGGTCATCGATCACGACGTCGGAGCGTTTCCGGTTACGGCCAGCGAAGACGACTGCGACGTCAACCCGGGTGTGGAACATCTCCTCGAGGCACAGTGCTTGGGCTCCGACTTGAAGGTCGGCTGGCCCGCCGGGTCGGTACTGTCCGGACTTGTGCTCCACCGGCACCGGACCGGTTGGCCCCATTTCCACGACGTCACAGATGCCGTGGATGCCGTGCGTGTCGCTGAACACCGGCAGGGCGTGCCAGGCCCGCTGGCCGCGCCGGTCCACGGTTCGGCCCACCACATCGACGGCGTGGTGGGCGATGTCGCCGCGCACGGTCTCGACGTTGGACTCGAAGAATCCCTCGACATGGATCAGCGCGGCTTGCCGTGGACAGTACTCGTAGTGCTCCAGGGCTGAGATGGGGACGCTCGTCGGTTCCTCACCGCGAGATTCGGCGTCCATGGCGGGTCAGAACACGTGGGTGTGGGTGACGCCGTCGGGGAGATTCGCCGTGTCGACGCTCACATGGTAGTCGGAGTAGGTGCGGGGCGGCAGGGAGGTGTCCGCCGCGGTCCGGGTCACCTGGACGCGTTCGAGCAGGGTGTGCGCGGGCGTGGCGCCGAAGGCGTTGGGGTGGCTGAAGGCGTGCAGTCCGCGGGGGGTGAGGGTACCTCGGGTGGCGGAGCGGTCGTGCTCGAACATCATCTCCAAGCTCGTGTAGAGCAGTTCCAGGTCCTGTTCGGTGACACCGGTTTGCTGACCCCGGTTGGCGGAGTAGTAGAGGCTGGCCCGGTAGAGGCCGTAGGGCACGGTCCACTTGCCCCCCATTTCGGTGGTCTCCCCTTTGTCGATGTCTTCCTGACGGGTCTGGGTGACCCTGGTGATCGCGTGGTCGGAGGGGAAGACGGGGTCGATGCTGCGGGCGAACGTGACCTGCAGCGGGCCGCGGATCTGTCCGAGTGCTTGAGTGCTGCCGACGGACAGGACCCCTCCGAAGAGGCGGAGGTCCACGTACCGGTGGGTGAGCCAGTCACGCGCGGCCTTGGCCTGTTCGGGGGTGATCTTCGCACCCTTGCTGACCTTGATGCCCTGGGTGGTGTAGGACTCTTCCAGGCGGGGGTTGAGGGCGTACCCGGCTTCAACGAAGATGCCGTACCCGTCGGCTCCCTCGGCGGCGAGGGCCAAGGTGTCCCGGATCTTCCTCTTCAGGGCGACGTCGGTGACGAGGCCTTGACCGGTCTCGTCGTCCATCCGGGGGCGGTTGCCGGCGTCGGGGTCTCCGTTGGGGTTCCCGTCGGTGACTTCGAAGAAGTAGACCATGTCGTGGCGGACCGCCGGGTTGGTGTGGGTGCTCATTGCTGGATCTCCTCGTTCGGGTTGGTGGTGTTCGTCTGGTCGTCCTGGGTTTCGGCTGCGGGTGGGGTCGGGCCGTCGCGCCGGGTCCGCAGCTGTTCCCATCGGTGGGCGCGTTGTTGGTGGTAGCCGAGGAGGAACTGGGACTGCTGGAGCAGTGACGCCCTCCCGGGCAGGCCCTCGCCGGGCGGGATGAGGGCGAACAGGTCGTCGAGTTCGCGTTCGCGGTAGTGCGCCGTCCCGGCGCGGCGGAGTTTCTTCAACCATGCGGTGGCGTCGCGGCGCCCGCTGGTGATCGCGGCCCTGGGGTTCAGGACGGCTCCGGAGAAGTACCGGTCACCGTAGGTGGTGTTCAGTTTCTGGTCGCGGTTGGCGTCCTGCTGGATCTGTTCCAGCACCGCGAAGATGCGGCCGGCGATGTAGGAGGGGTCGGTGTTCGTGGTGTCGAGGTCGGGCATGGGTTTCTCCCCTGAGAGCGGTGATCGGGTCAGGCACAGTCGGATGAGGGCTGCGCGTGGGTCGTCCAGGTGACCGTCGGTGCTGATGCGGTGGATGAGGTGGCGCAGCAGCGACACGGGCACCGGGAGCCCGCGGATCGCGGCCCGCTGGAGGTCGCGTTGGGTGTGAGTGGGCCGGTCTGCGCCCCGGGTACGGAAGTCGACGTACCGCTCGGCGGTCCGGTCCCACCGGCCCAGACTGAGTGCCAGGGCCCACATGGGGTGGTGGCGGCGAGCGTTGCGGGCCACCGGGGACATCTCGTGGTCGTCGAACCACGCGGCGATGTTGGCCTCGAGTTCGGTCAGGGGCATGTCCACCCAGTCGCGGACCATGATCCGGGCGATGTTGCCGCCAACCGTCAGGGAACAGAAGGCGGTGCGGTCGTGTGGGTTTCCCCGGGGTGTTCCGTGGTGGACGGAGGCCAGCCAGGGCAGCACGTCGTCGGGGTTGGCTTCATCGAGGAGGCGCATCGGGTCGGAGTTGGTGGACCCGGTGAGCCACCAGGCGAGACGGGAGTCCTGGTCGGCGTAGGAGGTGGCGTGGGCCGATCCCAGGATGTCCACCAAGGCAGCGCCGATGGCTTCGCCGCAGGCGAGACAGACCGGCGATCCCGCGAGCCGGGTGGTGAGGTCGTAGCCGAACACCCGCTCGTTGATGCTCACCAGCGCGGCGTCGTTGGTGGCCCCGGGCACAAGCGTGGATTTCACCTTGGCGGGCAAGGTGTCGAGGAGATCACCGACACGACCGCAGACGAGGCAGACACCCCTCGTGCCGCCACCCTTGCGGGTGGCCACCTCAGCGGACCAGAACGGGACGACGGAGCCGGCCCGGTGGGCGGGACGCCCGTCCACCGCGATGAGGACCCGCTGCTTGGAGGAGAACTCCTCGGGCTGGTGGACCTGCGTCTCCAGCTCTGCGGCGTAGAAGCGCGCCACCGCTTGGGCGACCGGATCTCCCGCCCCGGTTTCGCTGTCCGCCCACCGGGCGCACAGTGCCCGGAACTCCTCATGACAGTGCGCGACCCGTTCGGGTCTGCTCTGGGAGTCCGCCCAGCCGAGGACGTACTGGATGTCATCGGCGGCCAGCTGAGGCGCCACCCCGACCGTACGTACGACGGACGGGACGACGTGTCGCACCCCTCGTGGTTTGGTGCTGGTGTCGTCCGCCAGGGGGGTGAGGTCCCGTGCGGCCAGGGTGCCGTCGGCAGCGAGTTCCAGCTGCCAGTGGAACTCCAGATCCCGGTGGAACGGCGGGATGGTGCTGTCACGGGAGTCGGAGTACTCCACCAACCTCTGCAGCAGCATCAGGACGTCACCTGCCCGGTGATGCCGGTGCGTGGCACGTGGAGGACTCCGTGATCGAGTCGGGCCGTGAACCACGTGAACCGGGCCGGCGTCACGGAATGGTCGATGCTGTGCAACATGATGCCCAGGTCCTCGGTGAGGTCGATCGGGGGGGTGTCGTCAGGATCGCGGAAGAAGGCGGAGAACTCGCGGGTCCCCAGGTAGGGCTGGCTGAAGCACGCGCCCCGGCTCACCCGCCGTCGGAACTGGTCCCGGTACGCCGCGGCGGTCTTGGTGGCCCGTTCCCGCATTTCGACGTGGGCGTGGATGCGGTAGGCGACGTTGGTGAGGTAGATGGTGTTGCGCTGCACACGTGTTGCGACCGTGTCGATGCGCCGGCGGCCCGCCGCCGCGTCGCTCAGGGATGCCAGATCGGTGGTCTCGTTGCGGCGGATCGTCGCCTGCCGGATTGGGTTGAGGACCTCGATCGCCACCACGCGCCACTGGAACTCGGGTTTCCAGAAGATCGCCTCGAGGACCCCCACCGCAGCGGTCGGGGTCATCACCGGGTAGGTGACCCGCTCGACCTTCAACTCCGGCCGGGTGAACAGCGCCCCGTCCCCCCACACCTGGACCGCTACCGGCGGTGCCCCGTCCGTTGTGCGCGGCAAGCCTCGTCCCGTCATCCCCACTCCTGTCCTTCCGCCCGTCCCTGGCTCTCTCACCACACGGTCTGCCCGACCGTGGTCTCGTCGTCGATGCCGACCAGGGGGTCGTACGTGCCCACCCATTCCCACAGGCCCTCGGTCACCGGACGCAACAGTGCGTCCACGTCGGGCCGGGCAGCCACCCGGTGCGGCAAACTCACGGTATACGGCTGCAGCCCGCGAAACTCGCCCGTATCGGGCACGCGGCCGGCACGCAACCGGTCGAGCAGGCCCATCGCCGACGTCCCTCCGCTGCCGTAGGAGGTCACGATCACCGCGACACTGTCGTCGTCGAGCATCCGGAACGCCCGGGTCGGGTCCCGACGACCGGTGACGGCATCGATGATCGGGCCGTCGCTGACGGAGCGGTACGCGAACTTGTCCCGGTTGCGTTGGATCTCGGTCGCACGTGGGCCCTCGTCCACGTTCAGCGCCTGATAGAGCGCCGGGTAGTACCGTCCCAGGGTCGCCAGGTCGTCGGGATCCGCTCGATCCGGACCGAAGAACCGGCGGGTGATGCCGATCCCCGTGCGATAGGCCGGCGGCGCACCGGCACCGGCCGCGTCGAAGATCACGACCGTCCCGAGAGCAGTGCCCCGTCCTTCCCGGTTCGCTCTCCCGGCGGCCTGCAGCAGCGAGTCGGCCGGTGCGAGGGCCCGGTAGACGATCGGGAAGTCCACGTCCACGCCCGCCTCGACCAACTGGGTCGCGACCAGCAGCACCGGGCGACCTGTCTCCAATCGCTCGCGTGTCTGGTCCAGGACGGTACGCCGGTGTGCCGGGCACATCCGTGTCGAGAGGTGCAGGACCCGATCCGGTCCGGCGTGGCCAGCGACCATCCTGGCCAACCGGCGGGCATCGGCGACGGTGTTGACGATCACCAGGGCCTGCGGGTGTGCTGCGACGGCAGTCGCCACCTCCTCGAAGGTTGGTTTCGGTTCCTGCCACCAATCGAATTTGACGCGTCGCGCCGCGCCGGCGAACTTCCCAACGTCGAGTGTGACGTCGGTGATGCTCCCTGCGATCTCCTGCCACGGCCCGAGCGTCTGGAAGGACGGCTGCGTCGCCGAGGCGAGCAGGACCGTGGCACCGAAGTGCTCGGTCAAGGTCCGCAGTCCGCTCAGGATCGTGGGCAACACGCTCATCGGTAGTGCCTGCACCTCGTCCAGCACGATTACCGCGTTCGCCAACCGGTGGACCTTGCGCGACCGTGCCGGCTTCCGCCCAAACAGTGAATCGAAGAGCTGGACCGTCGTCGTGACCACGAAGGGCGCGTCCCAGTTGTCGACGCCGATCTTCGCGCGCCGAGCCTCCGGGCTGATCGACGAGTGATGCTCCACCACCACGTCATCGCCAAGCAAACGACGGTATATTGCGGCGTTCTGCTCGGTGATGCTGATGAACGGGACAGCGACAATCACCCGAGACTTCCCATAACGCGCCGCGTGCCGCAGAGCGAACGCTGCCGCCGCCAGGGTCTTGCCAGATCCCGTCGGCGCGGGAAGCCGGAAGATCCCCGGCTCCAGCGACGCTGCCGCGACCGCTGACCGGTACACCTCCTCCCGCAGAGCGTCGATCGGCGACCGGGGACGCTCGCCGAGGATCTGGGTCCGCCCAACCTCGAAACGGCTCACCAGTTCGTCCATGTCACCAGCCGGTGCCAGCGTCGGCCCAGACAGCCCCCCGAAGTGCGCGGCCGTATCCAGGAAGTCAGCATCAACGAGAGCAGAGAACGCCAGCCGCAGGCCCACCTCAGCCGCCTGCCCAGTCCAATGCCGAGGCCACAGCGGCTCCCCACCGGACAACACCATCTCCGCCTCCGGCACCAAGCGAAGGAGACGCGTCCGGTCGGCGCCATCAGCCCCGCCGTTGCCGAGGACCGCCTTGGCGTCGGCGACATCCATCAACCCACCGTGGTGACCGAGCACCGCCATTGCCCCGACCCCGCAAACCGGCCGCAGCAATCGCGCACCCAAGGACTTGTGGTCGATCCCCACCGGTCCCCCACCAGACTCCGCTCGGACCAACCCCTCCTGCCATGCACACGAGACCTTGCCCGCGTCATGCAACAACCCCAACGCTCCCGTCAGATTCGCTGCCCCGAAGGCCGCCCCGAAAGTGCGGGCGAGCTCAGCCGTCCCCACAAGGTGATCCCGCAGCGACTGCCGGGAGCCCGACATGTTCACGCTATGCGCCCACGGCACATCCCCCTCGCGATTCATGATCATGACCCTACGAGGACCCACCGACACCCTCGCGAAGCAGAACCCCAACGGCCGCACCACCCGGAATCACGTCGACCACAACACCCCCTCGCCGGCTGACAGCAGATGACCAACAGCCGTCAAGGCGGTGCGACGCGTCATGCAGGAGTCAAGACCGGACCTTCCTCCGCAATTGCTGGCAATCGAAGCATTCACAACATTGGTAGCAATCACACCACTCATCTTGGCGTCACACGCCCATCATCAGCGGCCGAAGGCCCAGCGCTCCACCTCGTCCACGGCCACCGGGCGGCCGATCACCGTGGCGGCGTCGCTGGCCCAGGCTCCCAACTGCTCGAGGGCGGCCTGGTAGTCCGTGGCACCGTACTGGGACTTGGGCGCGAACCGTGGATCCTGGGTCACCCGGTGCAGGGTGGCCCGGACGCGCCCATCGACGATGACGCACGGGTGTGCGACATTCCCACCGCCGGCGAAGTACAGGTACTTCGTGGAGAAGTTCGGCCCCAGGTAGCTGATCGCGTTGCGGTGGGGGCGCAACAGCCGAAACGCCGCGATCGCGTCGATCCGGGACATCCCGGCGGCCTCCCGCAGCAGGGCGCTCCTGCGCGGCAGGTCCGCAGTGATCGCGCTGATGCGTTTCGCGTTCCCCCGCTGGCGGGTCCCAGTCCCCCACGCCAGCGCATGCCACAACAACCGCAACGCCCCGGTACCCGTCTCATCGCTGGTGGCCTCGTCGGCCAGGGCGAATATCTCCTGACGCGACAGCAGGCGCTCCCCGGTGGTCTGCCCCTCCGCGGTGACCGGCAATCCGGGAAGGTGCTGGTGGGTGTCATTCCACCACTCCAGGCCGACGACCACAGCGTGGTCAAGGATGCTCTGCTGGCGGGTGGTGCCCTCCAGCCATGTGATCAGCTCGCTGGGCGCTTGTGGGCTCATCACCCCATCCTGTCGCACGGCACGTCCGGATCCCCGTCCGATCACCCCACGTTGGGAACCTCGACACGGAGAGCGGGCCCCGGGCGACCCTGTGTGCTCCACTCGATCCGTCGCCCTGGACCCGCCACGCCCAAGGCTAGAGGAACCCCCGCGCCCGAACGACAGTCCCCTCCCCCGCACTGGCAGCAATCACCGCATTGACAGCATTCACAACGTTGGCGAGGCGTCGACCTCACCAGGTTCGGCGATCGCCGATGAGATCCACGAGGAGTTCCCGGCGGCGTTGTTCCTCCAGGGCGGGGTCGGGGACCTGGAGGAACTCCACGGCGCTGAATCCGTCACCCTGGCGACGGTTCTGCGGCGGTTCCAGGCCCTCGATGAGGAGAGCTTCCATGGTGGCGATCAGGGTACGGACCTCGATACCCGCCGAGGGGATGGGGGACAGTACCCCACTGGTGGTCACGCTGCGGACCCCGAACCAGGAGAACCGGTCCCACCGCCCGGTCAGGCGGTCGCGGGTGTGTTCCCACAGCCGGGTCGCGAGCCGGGGCTCGACAACCCGCCCGACGTAGACCACCCGGTTGCCGTCGTACAGCAGGTACACCCCGGCTTGGGTGGCGAAGTCCACCTGCTGGCTCCCGGACTGCTGCACCCCCAGGAGCCGGGGAGTGCGTGTCCGCCAGTCCACCTCGGTGCGACGCCAGAACATCCCGAACGCGTTGATCAGGCCCATCTCCTCCGTCTCGCCGGCCGCCGGGTCGAGGTCTCCCTCGGCGGGTGGGGTCACCTCGACGACGGGACGGTAGTGGCCCGAAGTGCCGCCGGGGATGGTGTAGCGGCCTCCCCCGACTCTGATGACCCGGTCACGGAGCGACTTGGACAGCACCGAAGCGACCGTGTTCGCGGGGATCGCGCCCACGTTGACGCGATACCCCTTGTCGATGACGGCCTGGGCGATGTCGTGGTAGTGCATCGGCTCCAGGCTCTCCTCCAACACCTTCACGATCGCGTCCTGCCAACTCAGCTCCATGCTCTCGACCCTAACCATCCGCAGGACCACCACGAGCATCCCCGCGATTGCTGCCAATGACCGCATTCACAGCATTGGGAGCATTCACAGCGTTTCGGTGGTGAGGGCGCGGCGGATGGTGGTTTTGCCGACGCCGAGGTCGGTGGCGATCTGGGTGTAGGTGGCGCCGCCGGCACGGAGCTCCCGCGCCGCCTGGAGGAGTTCGGGTGTGATGACGGTGGGGCGGCCGCCGACCCTGCCTACCTCGCGGGCGTGGGTGAGTCCGAGGCGGGTGTCTTCGGCGCGGCCGGCCCGGTCGAGGGTGACCACGACGCGCAGGAGGTCGCGCAGGACCGTTCCAGCGTCGGTGGTGGTGTCGAGAACCGGTTCGCTCAGGGACCGGAACCCGATCCCCCTCGAGTGGAGCAGCGTGAGGGTCTCGGCGAGCTGGAGGGCGCTGCGGGCGATCCGGTCCGCGGTGACCACGATGAGGGTGTCCTCCCCGTCCCGCAGGTAGTCCAGACAGTGCTCCCACTCCGGCCGCGCCTGACGGCCGGCGGGGACGCCGGCGTCGACGAACACCCGCCGCGCTCCAGCGTCACGCAACACCGCAACCTGGCCCTCGACGTCGTCGACGGGCAGCAGGGTGCGGGCGTAGCCGATGATCGCCATACGTCACCCACTCCCCCGCGGCCGTTGCTGGTAGCTCACCATGGTGTGGAGGATACGCGCAAAGGTGGACGTTTTCGGCCCGGCCGCACCCCTCCATCATCATGGCGGCGCGAAGCGCCTCGATATGGGCCCTGTACTCAACGGTTATGGACATCGAGATGCTTGTCAGCGCCGCCGCCTACACTCGAGCCAGGATCACGAAGCGCGACACGAAGCCCTCCGGCTCGTCGCCTGGCAACCGCGCAGCGCGCACGGTGCCCCCGGAGGAAGATCCGCCCCGGGCCAACCGACCCCGGGGAAGTGCGACACCACGGGAGCCCCCATGTCACCCACCCAAGCCTGCGATTCCTTCCACCCCGGGCACAACGTCCACCCAATCCAGTTCTCCCGCGCCCACGCCACCCCCGGCCTGCCCGCCGTGCTCGTCGCGCGCGCCGTGCTCACGCACACGAATGGCCCTGCCGGCACCATCGCCGTCGTCGTCGGCTTCGACGCCGAACCCAAGGAGACCTGGCTCCTCCACGACCATCCCACCACCCGCGCCGCCCTCGACCGCTGGCAGCGCGAGGGCGCCCACCTCCACGCCCACGGCCTGCTGATCGTCGGGCGGCCGGACGACGGCGTCGCCCGCCCCTGCCTCAACCCCTGCCGCAATCCGGAGGCGTGGACCCCGTGCGCCACCATCGAATCGGTGGGCTCACACGATCCGGTCACGCTCACCCCCGCCCTGGGCGGGCTGCTCCTGCGGACCTGATTCAGCCGGGAGGCGCCGCCGCACGCACCGGCACCCGCTCGGACCACCGCGTGTGCGCGAGCCCCGGCAGGAACCACTGCACCAACGGCCCCACGGCGAGCGAGAACACCACCGTCCCCACGCCCACCACGCCGCCGAGCAGCCATCCCACCAGCAGCGCCACAATCTCGATGAACGTCCGGGCCGCCCGCACCGAGTAGCCCCGCCGTGCGATGCCGGTCATGAGCCCGTCGCGCGGCCCGGGCCCGAGCGCCGCCCCGATGTACATCGCCGTGCCCAGCGAGAACCCCACCGTGCCCGCCACGAGCATCGCCGAGCGCAGGCCCAGACCCTCCACCACCGGCAACCACGCCAGCCCGAGGTTCACGAACGTGCCCACGGCCAGCGCGTTGACCACGGTCCCCACGCCCGGCCGCTCCCGCAGCGGGATCCACAGCAGGAGCACAAGCAGCGAGACCAGCACCACCACGGTGCCGAGCGCGAGGTCCAACGTCCCCGCGACACCCTGGTGGAAGACGTCCCACCCGGGCAGCCCGAGGTTGGCCCGGACGAGCGTGGCCACGCTGATACCTTGGATCGCGTTTCCCGCCACCAACTGGAGGAGGCGGAGCGCGAAGGTCATGCCAGCGAGCATGCCAGAGGCCCCGCTCCCTCCCCAAAACCGCCCTGCAACGAAGGAGGGCCACCGTGACCAACCTGCTCGTCCGCAACGCTCGGCTCGTTCCCGTGGGCATCGACCCCACCGGTCGCACCCCGGCCCGCGCCACCGTCCCGGACAGCCCCCTCGACGTCCGCATCACCGACGGCGTTGTCTCCGAACTCGCACCCGGCCTCCTGGGCCACGGCGAGGACGAGCTCGACGTCGCCGGCCGCTTCCTCCTCCCCGGCCTCTGGGACCGCCACCTGCACTGGGACCAGTGGGCCGCCGCCCTCACCCGCATCGACCTGGCCGGCACCACCAGCGCGGACGACGCCGTCGCCCGCCTCGCCTGCGTCCTCCCCACGCTGCCCGACGACGGCGCCGCCGCCTTCGGCTTCGGCCACCGGTCCGCGCTGTGGCCGCGTCCCGCCACGGTGGCGGAGCTCGACGCCGTCTCCGGTGGGCGGCCCGTGGTGCTGATCTCGGGCGACGCCCACAACGGCTGGCTGAACTCCCGCGCGCTGGAGCTGCTGGGCCTGCCCCCGCGCACTGGCGTGCTCGAGGAGAAGGAGTGGTTCGACATCCTCCCCCGGCTCGATGAACTGACCAGGCCGGGCACGGTCAGCCAGGAGGAGGCCTTCCGGGACGCCGCCCGGAAGGGCGTGGTCGGCGTCGTCGACATGGAGTTCGGCGGCCCGTTCCTCTCCTGGCCGGAGCGGATGGCGGCTGGCGAGCACCGCCTGAAGGTCCGTGCCGCCACCTACGCCAGCCACCTGGACCGAGCGATCGAACTCGGCCTGCGCACCGGCAGCGCCCTCGACGAGTCGGGGCTCGCCACCATGGGGCCGCTGAAGATCATCTCGGACGGCTCGCTCAACACCCGCACCGCGTACTGCGCCGAGCCCTACGCGGACGCCGGGGGCCTCGCCCACCCGCGCGGTGTGCTCAACAACTCCCCGGAGGAGCTGGCCGAGCTGCTCGCCCGTGCCGCGGCCGCCGGCCTCGAGGTCGCGGTGCACGCCATCGGGGACGCGGCGATCACGAACGCCGTCGACGCGATCGTCGCCACGGGGGCGCGCGGCTCCATCGAGCACGCCCAGCTGCTCGCCCCCGCGGACATCCCCCGTCTCGCCGCCCACGGCATCGTCGCCTCGATGCAGCCCGCCCACCTCCTCGACGACCGGGACGTCACCGCCGCCTGCTGGCCCGACCGGGCGGACCGCTGCTTCATGACCCGCTCCCTCGTGGAGGCGGGCGTGACCGTGGCACTCGGCTCGGATGCCCCCGTCTCGCCGCTCGATCCCTGGCTCGCCATGGCCGCCGCGGTCTTCCGCAGCGCGGACGACCGGGACGCCTGGAACCCCGCCGAGGCCCTCACCCCCGCGCAGGCGCTCGCGTGCTCCACGGACGGCCGCGGCACGGTGAGGGTCGGCGTGCCGGCCGACCTCGCCGTCGTCGACGCCGACCCGACGACGGCCGGGGACGGCGTCCGGGCGACTGCCGGCGACCGGGCTGCCGACCGCGGCTCCCCCGGCGACCCGCGCGCCGCGGCGACGGCATTGCGGAAAATGCGGGTCGCCCTGACGGTGGTCGCGGGCCGGGTGACGCACGTGGACCTGTGACGGGCGTACGCCGAACGCGAACGATGTGCCCCACGGCACACTCCCCCGACCAAGGTCCTCGCTTATTCGGCCCGCATGGGGTGGAATGGTCCAATGGACTCAAAGCAGAGTGGGGGCGCCGCCGCCCCTGAAGTACGCAACGTCGTCCTCGTCGGCCCGGGCGGTTCCGGGAAGACGACCCTGCTCGAGACGCTCCTGAAAGAGGTCGGCGTCATCAACCGGGCGGGTCGTGTCGAGGACGGCAACACCGTCTCGGACTACGAGGACGTCGAGAAGCGGCTCCACTACTCCGTGAACCTCGCGGTGGCCTCGGTGGACGTCACGAACCGGGACCTCACCGGCGACTACGGCACCGTGCGCCTCAACCTCCTGGATGCCCCGGGCAACCCCGATTTCGTCGGCGAGCTCCGGGCCGGCCTGCGCGGCGCGGACGCCGCACTGTTCGTCATCTCCGCCGTCGACGGCATCGACGGCGCCACCCGCCGGGTGTGGGACGAGTGCGCCGCGGTCGGCGCCCCCCGCGCCATCGTGGTCACCGACGTCGACGAACCGCGCGCCAACTTCGACGCCACGCTCGAGGAACTGCAGTCCGTCTTCGGCGACGGCGTGCACGCCCTCTACCTGCCGCACAGGGCCGACGACCCCGCCGCCGCGCGGGTCATCTCCGTGACGCGCGGGCAGATCATGGAGGGCATCGGCTCCTCCATGCGGCTCACCCCGCTCGACCCCGCGGACCAGGACCGCGTGGAGGAACTGCGGGCGCGCCTGATCGAGGACGTCATCACCGAGTCCGGTGACGAGGACCTCATGGAGAAGTACCTCGAGGGCGAGGAGCTCGGCTTCCTCACGCTGTCCGCGGACCTCCAGAAGGCCACCGCGCACGCCGAGTTCTTCCCGGTGCTCCCCATCGTGGCGACGACGGGTCTCGGCATCCCCCAGCTGCTGCGCGTCATGTGCCTCGGCTTCCCGTCCCCCGCGGACCACGTGCTGCCGAAGATCTACTCGCCGGCCGGCGCCGAGCGTGCGCCGCTGAAGCACTCGGTGGACGAGCCACTCGTGGCCGCCGTCATCAAGACGACCACCGACCCGTTCGTGGGCCGCATCTCCGTGGTGCGCGTGTACTCCGGCGTGCTGCGCCCGGACACCACCGTGCACATCTCCGGCCACCTCTCCCAGTTCGCGGGCAAGCCCGCGGACTCGCAGTGGCACGCGGACCACGACGACGAGGAGCGCGTGGGCGCCCTCGGCCGCCCCATGGGTGGGTCGCAGGTCCCCGTGGACCAGGCGGAGGCCGGCGAGATCGTGACCGTGGCGCGGCTGTCGAGGGCGGAGACGGGCGACACGCTCTCCGACCCGGCGAACCCCGCCGTCATCACCCCGTGGGCGATGCCCGAGCCGCTGTACCCCACTGCCATCCAGGCCACCAAGAAGGGTGACGAGGGCAAGCTCATGCAGGGCCTCCAGCGCCTGCAGGCCGAGGACCCGACCGTCCGCGTGGAGGTGGACGCCACCACCGGGCAGCTCGTGCTCTGGACGATGGGCGAGCAGCACCTCCAGGTGATGCTCGACCGCCTGAAGGGGCGTTCCGGCGTCGAGGTGGCGAGCGTGCCCGTCCTCGTGGCGCTCCGCGAGACCCTCAAGGGCAAGGCCGAGGTGCAGGGCAAGCACGTCAAGCAGTCCGGCGGGCACGGGCAGTACGCGGTCGCGGACCTGCGCTTCGAACCTCTCCCGCAGGGCACGGGCTTCGAGTACGTGGACGAGGTGGTCGGCGGCGCCGTGCCCCGGCAGTACATCCCGTCCGTGGAGAAGGGCATCGTCTCCCAGATGGCCAAGGGCATCACCGGCTACCCGATGGTGGACATCCGGGCAACCCTCTTCCACGGCAAGGCCCACTCGGTGGACTCCTCCGACGCCGCCTTCCAGATGGCGGGCGCCCTCGGGTTGCAGGAGGCCGCGAAGAAGGCCGGCATCGCGATCCTCGAGCCCGTCGACGAGGTGACCGTGGAGTGCGACGACGAGTACGTCGGCGGCATCATGTCCGACCTGTCCACCCGGCGCGGCCGCGTCAAGGGCAGCGACCAGGTCGGGGACGGCCGCACCCGCGTCACGGCCGAGGTGCCCGCGTTCGAGCTGATCCGCTACGCCACGGCGCTGCGGTCCCTGGCGCGCGGTACCGGCACGTTCGCGCGGCAGTACCTGCACCACGAGCCCGCACCCTCCCACCTGACCGACAAGCTGGTGGCAGGGGCGTAACCGCCCGCAGCACGCGACAGGGCCCTCGGGAGCGATCCCGGGGGCCCTTCCGTCTCGCCCGCCCGCGCTGTCCGCCTGACGCACTCCCGCCGGTCAGCGGCGCACCTCTCGGGGATGATGGACGCGTGCCCGCCCCCGCCCCCACCCTCACCCGGGAACTGCTGCGCCTCGCCGTCCCCGCCCTGGCCACGCTCCTGGCCGAGCCGCTGCTGATCCTGGCGGACACGTGGATCGTGGGGCACCTGGGCACCCCGCAGCTGGCCGGCCTGACCATCGCCACCACCGTGATCGGCGTGCTCGTGGGCCTGTCCATCTTCCTGGCCTACGGCACCACCGCCGCGGTCTCCCGCCGGCTCGGCGCCGGCAACCGCACCGGCGCGCTCTCCGGCGGGGTGGACGGGATGGTGCTCGGCGCACTCCTCGGCACCGCGCTCGCCGCCGTGCTGCTCGCCACGGCCCCCGCCGTCGTCGGGCTGTTCGGCGCCACGGCCGCCGCCTCCGCCCACGCCACCACGTACCTGCGCATCGTGGGCCTCGGCCTGCCCGCGATGCTCGTGGTGCTCGCCGCCACCGGGATCCTGCGCGGACTGCAGGACACCCGTACCCCGCTCGTGGTGGTGGTCGGGATGAACCTCACCAACATCGCCCTCAACCTCGCCCTCGTCCTCGGCCTGGGCCTGGGAATCGGCGGTGCGGCGCTCGGCACCGCGATCTCGCAGTGGCTGGGGGCCACCGTGCTCGCCGCCGTCGTGATCCGCGGCGCCCACCGCGCCGGTACGCCGTTCGCCTTCCGCCCCGCCGGCATCCTCACCGCGGCACGCGAGGGGAGCTGGCTCGTGCTCCGCACCGCCGCCCTGCAGGCCGCCCTCGTCATCACCACGCTGACGGCCGCCGGCATCGGCGAGACGGCGCTCGCGGCCCACCAGGTGACGGCGTCGCTGTGGACCACGACGGCGTTCGCCCTCGACGCCCTCGCGATCGCCGCCCAGGCGATGGTGGGCCTGCGCCTCGGCGCGGGGGACCGCGACGGTGCGCACGCGATCACGCGGCGGGTGGTCGCGTGGGGGGCGGGCTTCGGGGTGGTCGTGGGTGGGCTGATCGTGGCAGCCCGCCCGGTGCTGGCCGGTTTCTTCACCCCCGACGACGCTGTCCGCGCCCTGCTGGCCGTCACCCTCCTCGTGCTGGCCGCGTTCGCCCCGATCGGTGGCATCACCTTCGCCCTCGACGGCGTCCTCATCGGGGCCGGCGACGCCCGCTACCTCGCCCTGGCCGGCGCGATCACCACCGGGCTCTACGCCCCGCTCGCGCTCGCGGTGCACCTGACCGGCGCGGGGCTGGCCTGGCTGTGGGTGGCCTACGGCGGCTGGATCACCTTCCGCGCGGTGGCGCTGTGGTGGCGGGCCCGCGGCGAGGCATGGATGCGGCTCGGCGAGGCCTGAGCCGGCCCACACCCGCACGCCCGCCGTCGCCGCCCCGCCAACCACACCGACCCCGTCAACCCCGCGCGCATCCCGACCGGGCGCGGGATGATGTGGGCAGGCTCACAAGGCATCGAATCGAGGAGGACCCCCATGGACCGCAGCGACGCGCGCACCGAACTGATCGACACCGGCCACGAGGCCGTGGAACTGGCCCGACGCTGGGTGATCGAGTCCGCCGACCAGCCGGTCGACTACGCCGCCCGCCTCCTCTCCGGCGTGCTCGCCCACCCCGACGGCCTGGAGTTCACCGTCCGCTTCGTCGACGGCGTCATCCGCCCCCAGGACCTGAACGTCGCCGCCCGCACGCTCGCCCGCCTCGCCCGGCGGGACCTCTCCTTCCTCCCGCCCTACTTCGCCGCCGCACTGAAGGCGGCGGGACCGACCGCCGTCGCCGCCCCCGAGATCGTGGTCCCCGCGACCCGGCGCGTGTTCCGCCAGCTCGTCGGGAACCTCATCCTCGACACCACCGGCGAGGGCCTCACCACCGCGCTCGCCGACGCCCGCTCGCGCGGCAACCGCGTCAACGTCAACCTCCTCGGCGAGGCCGTCCTCGGCGACGGCGAGGCCTCCCGCCGCCTCGCCGCCAACGCCCGCCTGCTCGCGCGCGACGACGTCGACTACATCTCGCTGAAGGTCTCCGCCGTCACCGGGCCGCACAACCCGTGGGGCTTCGACGAGGTGGTGGACCACGCCGTCGCGCAACTCCAGCCCTTCTACCTCGAGGCGGCCTCCGCGCGCACGCCGAAGTTCATCAACCTCGACATGGAGGACTACAAGGACCTCTCCCTCACCCTCGCCGTGTTCCGCCGCGTGATGGACCACCCCGCGCTGCTGTACCAGGAGGCCGGCATCGTGCTGCAGGCCTACCAGCCGGACGCGCTCGCCGCGATGATGGAGCTGCAGGACTGGGCCGCCGCGCGCGTGGAGGCCGGCGGGGCGCGCATCAAGGTGCGGCTCGTGAAGGGCGCCAACCTGGCGATGGAGCGGGTGGACGCCGAGATCCACGACTGGCCGCTCACCACCTGGCCCTCCAAGCAGGAGACCGACACCCACTACAAGCGGGTCATGGACTGGGCGATGACGCCCGAACGCACCCGCACCATCCGCCTCGGCATCGCCGGTCAGAACATCTTCGACATCGCGTTCGCGTGGATCCTGGCGGGCCGCCGCGGGGTGCGGGACGACGTCGAGATCGAGATGCTCTCCGGCATGGCAACGGGCCTGGCGGAGGTGGTGCGCCGCGAGGTGGGTCACCTGCTCCTCTACATCCCGGTGGTGGACCCGAAGGAGTTCGACGTCGCGATCGCCTACCTCGTGCGGCGGCTCGAGGAGAACTCCGCGCCGGAGAACTTCATGTCCGGCGTCTTCGACATCGCGCGGGACCGCTCCGTCTTCGAGCAGGAGGCCGAGCGGTTCCTCGCCGCCCTGCTCGCCCTCGACGCCGACGATCCCGTCCCCACGCCGATGCGGACCCAGGACCGCCGCCACGAGACGGCGGAGGAGATCGCCGCCGTCGTCCAGGACGAGGACGGGGGGTGGACGTTCCGGAACACCCCGGACACGGACCCCGTGCTGCCCGGCAACCGGGCGTGGGCGCGGGAGATCGTGGAACGCGTCCCCGGGTCGGAGCTCGGGATCGCGGAGGCGGACGCCGTCGTCGTCGGGAGCGCCGAGGAGATCGACGCCATCATGGCCGGGGTCGCCGAGGCGGGGGCGGAATGGGGGGCACGGCCCGCCGCCGAGCGCGCCGAGATCATCCACCGCGTGGGCGTGGAGCTCGCGCTGCGGCGGGGCGAGTTGCTGGAGGTCGCGGCCGCGGAGGCCGGCAAGACCCTCGACCAGGGCGATCCCGAGGTCTCCGAGGCCATCGACTTCTGCCACTGGTACGCCGAGCGCGCCCTCGAGCTCGAGCAGGTGGAGGGCGCGCGGTTCGTGCCGTCCCGCGTGACGCTCGTGACACCGCCCTGGAATTTCCCCCTCGCCATCCCCACCGGCGGGGTGGTGGCGGCGCTCGCGGCGGGCAGCGGCGTCGTCTTCAAGCCGGCGACGCCGGCGCGCAGGTCCGGAGCCCGCCTCGCCGAGGCGATGTGGGCGGCGGGTGTCCCGCGCGAGCTGCTGCGGCTGGTGCAGACGCCCGACCGGGCGGTGGGCCGACACCTCGTCTCACACCCGCGGGTGGACCGGGTGATCCTCACCGGCTCGTACGACACGGCCAAGTTGTTCCGCTCCTGGCGGCCGGAGCTGCCGCTGCTGGCGGAGACGAGCGGGAAGAACTCGATCATCGTGACGCCGTCGGCGGACCCGGATCTGGCGGTCAAGGACGTGGCGTACTCGGCGTTCGGGCACGCGGGGCAGAAGTGCTCGGCGGGCTCGGTGGTGATCGTGGTGGGATCGATGGCCACGTCCCGCCGGTTCCACGACCAGCTCGTGGACGCGGTGCGGTCCCTGCACGTGGCCTGGCCGTCCGACCCGTCCTCGCAGATGGGACCGGTGGTCCTGCCGGACGATGCGAAGCTGCGGCGTGGGCTGACGACCCTCGGCCCGGGCGAGAACTGGGTGCTCCGGCCGCGGGAACTGGACTCGACGGGGGCGCTCTGGTCCCCGGGGCTGCGCGCCGGGGTGCGGCCGGGCTCCGAGTACCACCTCACCGAGTACTTCGGGCCCATCCTCGGGGTGATGAAGGCGGACACCCTGGAGGAGGCGGTGCGCCTGCAGAACGCCCCGGAGTACGGGCTGACGGCGGGCATCCAGTCGCTGGATCCCAAGGAGGTGGAGTACTGGCTGGAGCACGTCCAGGCCGGGAACCTGTACGTCAACCGGGTCATCACCGGAGCGATCGTGCGGCGGCAGCCGTTCGGCGGGTGGAAGAGGTCCGCGGTCGGGGCGGGGGCCAAGGCCGGTGGGCCCAATTACCTGTTCGGGCTCGGCTCGTGGGAGCCGGTGCCGGTGGAACCGGAGATCGCCGCGGAGCACGAGCGGCGGATCGGTGAGGTGGTGGACCTGGACGCACCGCCGCCGTCGTACACCCCCACCCACCCGGAGGAGGGACGGGAGGAGGTGCGCGCCGTCGTCGAGATCGCGGCGGAGGCGCTGACCCCGGAGGAGCACGCGCGGCTCCGGCGGGCGGTGGCGTCCGACGCCCGGACGTGGGCCGCCGAGTACGGGGTGGCGCACGACCCGACCGGGCTGGTCGCGGAACGCAATGTCCTCCGGTACCTGCCCACGCCCGTGACCGTGCGGGTGGACGAGGGGCAGGACCTGGTGGACCTGCTGCGCGTGGCCGTGGCGGGAATCCGCGCGGGATCGTCCGTGCTCCTCTCCACGGGGATCCGGATCCCGGGAGTGGTGACCCAGCGGCTGGTCGCGGCGGGGCTCACGGTGCGCCACGAGTCCAATGCCGAGTGGCTGGAGGAGGCCGCCGCCTGGGCTCGGTCCGAGCCGCTCGGCGCACGGGTACGGCTCGTGGGCGGGGGTTCGCGAAAGCTCGCCGCTGCGGTGGAGGGCCTCCCGGACATCGCGATCTGGGCCGGGCCCGTGACCGAGTCCGGGCGGGTGGAGCTGCTCCCGTTCCTGCGGGAACAGGCCGTGAGCATCACCGCCCACCGGTTCGGCACGCCCTTCCGCCTCGCGGAGGAGGTGCTGTAGGAGGTTGCCGGGATCTCAGGGCCTGCGGTCCTCCTCCCGGAGCCGGGGAGGGGTGCGCTTCTCCGGGTGGATGCCCTGCTTGTCCGCGTAGAACGCCCGCACCAGGTCCATGTCCGCCCGGACGTCCCCGGTCACCTGCAGCGTGGGCCCGAACCCTATCGTGCGGGAGGGCCCGTCGATGAAGCCCAGCGCCACGGGGAGCCCGGTCTGCTGCGCCAGCCGGTAGAACCCGGACTTCCAGAGCTCGCCCTTCGAACGCGTTCCCTCCGCGGCAAGCACGATCAGGAAGCTCTCATCGGCGAGGGCCTCCGCAGCCAGTTGGTCCACCAGCCGGCCCGGGTGCTTCCGGTCCACGGGGATCCCGCCGGTGGCATCGAACAGCCATCCCAGCGGTCCGCGGTACAGCTCCTTCTTCACCAGCACGCGCGGCCGCACGCCCGCCGACCACAGCAGCACGAGCATCGCCACCCAGTCCCAGTTCGACGTGTGCGGCGCCCCCACGAGGATCCCGCGGTCCGGCACCTCCCCAACGGTCCGCCACCGGGTGACCGTCAGGGCGGTGCGCGCCAGGGCACGCCGGATGGGCATCGGTCGGTTCGCGGATCGCATGGCCGCAACTCTAGTTGGGGTGCCGGCCGCCGGGGGAGCGAAGAGTGAATCGGCAGGGCGCACTCCCCGGGGGCGCACTCCCCGGCGATCACCCACCGCGCGGGCCCTACTTCGGCAGCGAGTTCCACACGATGACGACGGACCGCGTGGTCAGCACCGCCCCCGTCCCCGCGTCGGTCACCACCACGGTGAAGGTCGCCTCGTGCCCCCACACCCCCGGCGGCGTGTAGCTCCGCCGCGAGACGTCCACCTCGCCCGCAGCCCCGGCCAACTCCACGGGCGGCCCGTCCCCCTGCGCCACCGTCCACCGGTACGACGGCGTCACCTTCGCATCCGTCCGGTTCAGGTACGTCACCGACAGCTCCACCGGCATCGCCCCGAGCAGCGCCGCCCCGGGCGTGACCGGCCCCAGAGTCGTCGCGACGTCGATCCCCCGGAACTGCGGCGCCACGCTCACCGGCGCCGCCGCGACGTTCAGGTTCACTGAACCGCTCGCCGTCGTCCCGTAGGAGTCCGTGACCGTGGCCGTCACCGTCGCCGAACCGGGCTGCCCCAACCGCACCGACGGCCGGCAGCTCCCGTCCGGCGTCACCGTCGCGTTGACCGCGCTCCAGACGACGTCGCCGCACCCCACCCCGCCGATGATCTCCCCGGACCCGATGTCCGCCTCCACCAGGATCGTGCTCCCCGACCTCGCCGACGGCGGCAGCGCGAGGGCGGTCCCGTCCGGCCGCAGCGGCCGCAGCTGGATCGTCAGGCCCGGGACCTGCACCGTCACCTGGATGGTCTTCTGTGTGGCCGCCCCGTGCGAGTCGACGGCACGCACCGTCACGGCGTGCTCGCCCGGCTCCCCGAACCCGAGGTCAAGTGGTCCGATGCCCGACGCCGTCGCCCCCGTGGTCGTGTCCGTCCAGGTGACGGGGAGCACGCCGTCCTCGGCGTCCACCGCGCTCGCCTCGACCTTTCGGGCCAGGCCCCCGAGTGGGATCACCTCCCCGTACGCGGGCCACGTCACCGTGACCACTGGCGGGGTGTTCTCCCACGTCCCGATCTCGTACGCCTCCTTCAGCGAGTACCGCAGCTGCGCGGTCAGCTCGAACGAGAGCAGGCCGAGGAACATCCGGATGAAGACCCCTGCGTTGGCGCTCGCCCGCCAGCGCGGGTCCTTCGCCGGGTCCCCGGTGAAGTACACGGACGCGTCCCCGCCGGCCCCGATCCCGAGCACCCCGTACGCGCTGAGACGGAGTTCCGCCCGCCCGGTGGCGCCGGCGCTGACCGCCTGGGTCAGCGCGTTGCCGATGGACGAGCCGGAGGTCTTCACGCCGCCCGTGTGGTCGAGGCCGTCGCCGATGGAGAACCGCAGGCCGGCGTGGACCTCGGTGCGCTGCCAGCCGCCGTAGTCCAGGCCCACGTGCACGTTCCCGGAGAGGTCGACGGTGACGAGGATGTCCACGATCACCACCACCACGAGCGGCCCGATCGGGATCGGGAAGCCCGCCAGAGGGATCAGAGCCACGGTGTACCGCTGCGCCGTCGCGGGCCCGTCCTTCGTGGACGCCACCCGCAGCGAGGCGGACTCCCACGCCTTGCACGCGATCTCCATCCAGGCGATGTCCGAGCCGCCCACCCCGCCGGCAAGCCCGCAGCCGGCGCCGAAGTCGAGGGTGCCCGTGACCGTCACGCCGTCGACGGGCTCGATCTCGATCGTCAGCTCGCCGGGCAGGCTGATCTCGTCGAACGCAGGGACGACGGCGGTGCCCCCGCCTCCCGTCGGCCGCGTCGCCATCGTGACGCCGGGAGCGAGGACCGGCTCGCCGCGCAGCTCGTCCGGCGAGAAGACCTTCTCCACCCAGAACTCGCCCTGCTCGAGGGCGTCCTGCAGCGTGGCCTGGACGGCCCGCACGGCGGTACCGTCCACCTCGGTGACCTTCACGAGCAGGCCGGACGGCGTGGCCTCGGTGATGCCGGCGTTGAGGACCGAGCCGGGGGCGACGCCGTCGGGCACCGCGGAGAACGTGAGCGCGAACTCGCACATGGGATGCTCGGGGGCGTCGGTGAGGCACTCGTCCTCATTCACGATCTCGACGCCGGTGAGCGCCGCCGCCTCCGCCTCGGTGAGGACGTGGGTCTCCGGGCGCAGTACGGGTTCGAGGCCGGCGCGCCTGTGCAGCCCGAACTGCGAGTCCGGGTCCACGTTCTCGGCCCAGGTGTCGGGGGCATCCCCCGGGCTGCCCGACCAGGTGAGCGCAGCGGGATCCACGGCCGGGAGAGATGCCGCCGCGGTGGGCGAATCGGCGGGCGTGGCGGTCTCCGACGGCGTCGCCTGGCAGCCGGCCAGCGCGAGCGCGGCGGCCACGAGGGCCGCGATGAGGAGACGAGGTGGGAACACGCTGCGGGCCATCGCCGGCTCCTCGGTGAGGGTGTCTCCACGCTACCCGCCCTCAACGAAGGTGGAAGGGCGTTTCGTCCCGGGTGGCGGACAGCGCGAGCCGGAGCGCCTCAGACGAAGCCGAACACCGGCGGGAAGGCCACCACCACGATCGCGGCCCACACCGCGTAGACCGGCAGGTAGGCGGTCTGCCACCGCTCGAGCTCGGGGAACGACCGCCGGCCGCGCAGGAAGCCCAGCTGCAGCCACGCCGCCCAGGACAGGTTGGCGAGCAGGATGAGGTTCAGCCCGAGGGCGGCGGTCTTGTTGGGCGAGAAGCCGAACTCGGAGATCCGCCCCACCATCGCGGCGAGCATCAACAGGTCCACCACGAGGGCGCTCACCAGCAGCACCAGCTGCAGCCGGTCGAACAACCTGGCCGGCGCGTACGGGTCCCGCGCGGAATAGGAGTACAGCAGGAGTGCGAGCGTCAGCACCAGCACCAGGTCGAAGAGGATGAGGAACTCCCGGTCGGCGTCCACGGGGTTGCCGGTCACCGCCGCAGCCGCGAGGAAGGCCAGCAACAGCAGGGCGGTCAGCGGCGTGAACACCTTCGTGAGCACCGGCGCCATGTTCTCGATCACGGACTGCTTCGCCTCCACCAGCCACGCCGCCACGATCACGGCCCCGGCCGCCGCGCTCGGCAGCAACCACGTGATCACCACGTCCCCGGCGTCGAGGCCGATCGAGCTGAACGCGCCCATCGTGAGCGCCACCAGCACGCCGCCGCCGAACGCGATGAGCGCGTAGTAGATCGCCCACTCCCCGGTGAACCGGACGAAGTCCATCCGGCGCTGGCTGGACCGCCAGTCCCCGCCGGTGTACGCGATCCCCACCACCAGCCACAGCAGGATCGGCAGGTGGATCGCTGCGAGGATCTCGGTCTGGTGTGGAGCCTCGAAGGGATAGGCGTTCGCCACCAGCGCCGCCACGGCGAAGATCCCGACGACGGCGAGCCCCGCCGTCACCCCCAGCCGCCGGCGCCACGCGAACCATCCGGCGAGGAACGGCAGGACGAGGAGGGAGAGGTTGCGGGCGTAGAAGCCGCCGTCGGTCTCGAGGTCCATGCCGAACAGGCGCGGGGCGAGCACCGCAAGCCCGGCACCCACCGCGACGGCGAGCGCGGCGAGGAGGTCGCGGGACGACGACGCCGGCCCACCGCCGTCGTCGGCGAGGACGAGCTGCTTCCAGAGGCGGTCGGAGTGTTCGCGGGCGAACTCGCGGGAGAGGTCGTGGAGGTTGCCGAGGCGCTTGACCGCGACGAGGAAGGCCTCATCCGGGGCCAGGCCGGTGGCCTCGAGGTCCGCGACCTGGTCCCGGAGGTGGTCCTCGAGCTCGTCGATGTCGGGCGCGACGGCGCTGCGCCGCTCCACGAAGCCGCGCCACGAGGCGATCTGCTCCTCGAGGGCGGGATCGAGGCGCTCGCCGAAGTCGGTGGGGGTCATGGGTCAGCCTTCCGCGGGACGCAGGGTGGGGAGGGGGTGGGCGGGCGCGTGCGCGATCGCGGTCCAGAGGCCGTCGAGGGTGGCGGTGACGGCCTGCCACTGGCTGCGCTGCTCGGCGAGTGCGGCACGGCCCTCGCGGGTGAGGGCGTAGTGCTTCCGACGGCGGCCGGTCGGGCCCTCGCCCCAGCTCGCCTCCACCAGTCCGAGCCGTTCCAGGCGGTGCAGGAGGGGGTAGAGCATGCCGTCGGTCCAGGTGATGCGGCCGCCGGAGAGGTCGTTCACGCGCTTGAGGATGGCGTAGCCGTAGGACTCGCCCTCGGCGAGGATGCCGAGCACGATCGGGGTGGCCGACGCCGCGACCAGGTCCTTGCCGATGAACATCGGAACCTCCGTCCGGGGTGCACGCTCCTGTATACCTAGCGCCACAAGGTATCATACCTAGCGCTGCTAGGGGTGACGGACAGCGGCGCCGAGCACGCCGGACATCCGCGCCGTCCGGCGGAATCCCACGTCTCAAACAGCGGCGCCGAGCACGCCGGAAATCCGCGCCGCCCGGCGGGGGCGGGCGAGGACCGGCACCGCGCCGTCGTCGGCGGGCGGGATGAGCCAGGGGTAGGTGTCGCACTGGGCCACCGCAGGCTCCCACGGCACCCGTCCACCGCTCCGCCGGAGGTAGAACCCGAGGAGGTCGGCCGTCGCACGGGCATCGCCGAGCGCGCTGTGGGCGTCCACGATCTCGATCCCTGCGGCCTCACAGCAGTGGACCAGCTTGCGGGAGGCGCCGTGCACGAACGCGTCCGACCAGCGCATCGTGCAGATGCGGGGAAAGTCGGCGCGGACCGGCACGTGCGCCCGGCCGAGCTCCGCGGTCAGGAACGAGAAGTCGAAGCCCACGTTGTGCGCCACGAGCACGCGCCCGGACAGGGCTGCCATCACGTCCCCGGCGATCTCCCCGAACGTGGGGGCGGCGGCGACGTCCCGCGCCCGGATGCCGTGCACCCACGTGGGCCCGACGTCGCGCAGCGGGTTCACCAGCGTGCTCCACTCGTGCTGCACCCGACCGTCCGGGTCCGTCAGCACCACCGCGATCTCGACCACCCGGTCCCGGGTGCGGGACGCGAGTCCCGTGGTCTCGACGTCGACCACCGCGTATCCCAGCACGTCACCAACGCTAGCCGCGGCCTCCGTCAGGGCTGGTGAGGCGCGCGGGCCACCGGCCCGCGAACCGCTACGCCGCCAGCCAGGCCTCCGTGACCTCGATGACCCCGCCCGGCGTCCGGCGCCGCCGCCCCGGCCGCACGTGGAACCCCGCGGCGATGAGGATGGCGGGGATCCGGCCGGCGTAGGGATCGCGCATGCCGTCGTAGTCGTCGAGGCGGCGGGCGAAGGCGCTCGCGGCGCGCATGAAGGGGTCGCTCGGCTTGCCGAACTCCACCACGTGCAGCCGGCCGTCCGGCTTCAGCACCCGCCGGAACTCGGCCAGCGCCTCCCGCCGCACCGGCGCGGACATGTGGTGCAGTGCCAGCGAGATCACGATGCGGTCCACGGAGCCGGCGGCGAGCGGCAGGGCCTGCGCCTCGCCCTGGAGGAACTCCACCTGGTGCGGGTTCGGCTTCTGCCGTGCCGCGTGGACGTTGCTGCCCGGCTCCACCGCGATGACCCGCGCGTGGGGGGCGGCGTCGGCGATCGCGAGGGCCTGCGTCCCCGTCCCCGCACCCACGTCCAGGATGACGGGCCCCGACGACGCCGCCTCGCCGGGCGGCGTCGTCGTCACCGGGAGCCCGGCGACGAGTTGGGAGATGAGGCGCGGCCGCCACGCGGACTCGCGTGTGACCACGGGGAAGAGGAGGTCGTAGAGCTGGGCGCCGTTCATCGTGCCTCCGGGGTGGGCTTGGCCATCGCCGGGTGGGAGAAGGCCCAGCGGACGAGGCGGGTGGAGACGTCCCCGGCGGGGCGGGCGATGAAGGCGTCGGTGAGGCGCCAGTCGCCGAGGTCGAGCATGCGGCGGGCGGAGGACGGGAGGATCGAGATCGCGGCGGCGGCGAGCAGCCAGTAGCCGGCGCGGGCGGAGGGTGGGAGCGGCGGGTCGAAGATGAGGAAGTCCACCGTCTCCCTGGCCGCGGGCGTGGCCTCGAGCTCGGGCCCGTAGGTCCAGAGCTGGTCGTAGAGCTGGCCGACCGTCTGCGGCGGGTCGACGACGCCGAGTCGCGTGGCGATCTCGGAGGTCTGGGAGACGTAGCGGTCGGCGTCCTCCGGGGAGAGCGGGTGCGGGTTGAACACCTGGTAGGCGGTGAGGAAGGACTCGATCTCCGCGATGTGCACCCACTTCAGGAGGTGGGGATCGGAGGCGGCGTAGGGGCGGCCGTCCGGGGCGGTCCCCTTGACGCGTCGGTGGATGCCGCGGATGCGGGCAATGGTGCGCTCGGCGTCCTGCACGCGGCCGAAGGTGGTGACCGCGATGTACTCGCTGGTGCGCTGGAGGCGGCCCCACGGGTCGCCCTTGTAACCGGAGTGGCCCGCGACGCCGGCCATGGCGAGCGGGTGCAGGGACTGGAGCAGGAGGGCGCGGATGCCGCCGACGTACATAGAGGCGTCGGCGTGCACGATGGCGATGGGATCGGTGGGGGCGAACCAGCGCTCGCCCGGCTCGCCCCAGATCCGCTGCTCGCGCTCGGGGGCGTCCTCGCCCGCAACCTTTGCCCGGATCGCGTGCGCGATCGCGAGCTGGAGGGCAGGCAGCGGGCTGGCGGGTGGCATGGTTCGATTGTGCAGTTTCGCGGCCGCATGCTGCCATTCATTCCGCCGTGGGCGAGCAGGTCATCCCGCGGGAGCGGGCGACCGCGGAGATCGTGCTCCACACCTCCGGCTACGGCGAACAGAGGCCTGCATCGGCTTGATTCGGCAGATTGCACGGTCTTGATTCCGTTCTCAGGCGGCGGTGTGGAAGAGGGCGGTGAGGCGGGCGTAGAGGGTGAATCCCTCCCCGCCGTGGGGTGTGACGATCCGGGAGTCGGTGACCAGTTGCCAGGCGAGGTCGCCCGGGGTGGGCGGGTCCAGGCACTGCCCGCCCACCAGGGCACCACGTGGTGGGCATCCAGGTGGCGGGACTGCTCACACCCGGGAAACTGGCAGGTCACCCCGTCCCGGATCCGCAACGCCCGCCGCCGTCCCCGCCCGAACGCCAACACCTCCCCCTCGGCGCCGATCACGGCAGGCGCCACCTTCCCGCCGCACGCCAACCGCTGCGCCGTGGCCGGCTCGATCGGCCCCAGTCCCTCGATGTGGCACGTTCCCGCAGGAACGCCCCCACGCCCGCTCGACGTTCCCGCGGGAACGCCCCCACCCTCCATGCCGGCAAGGACCTCGGCAGCCACGTGCACCACCACCAGGTGGTGGTCATCCTCGGCCGCCGGGGCCGGCGTGGCATCCAGGTACTGCCGGGCGAGGGCGACCATCGCCTCCGTTCGGCACCGCGGTTGCACCGACGCGAAGTCCGGGTACCACCCCAACCCACCCCCCGCGCCGAACTCCCCCACCAGGGTCAAGAACTCGTACTCCACCTGCGCCGCCGTCGGCCCCGGCCACCTCAACCAACCCACACGACGCAGGCGTGGAGGCACGCCGCCACGCACGACGACGACGGGCGGCAGCGTCGTCGTCGAACCGCCGGACTGCCGCAACGCTTGATCGTCCCGGTGCGCCCTGGTCACAGTAGGTTTGAGCCATGTCGCACACCTGCCGCTTCGCCGCCGTCGTCTTCGACATGGACGGGATCCTCATCGACTCCGAGGGCATCTGGGACGAGGTGCGCCGGGGCCTCGCCGCCGCCGAGGGCCTGCCCTGGCCGGACAAGGCCACCCCCGCGATGATGGGCATGTCCACCCCCGAATGGGCGGCGTACCTGTCCGAGACGGTGGGCCTCGCCGGCACCCCCGAGGAGATCGCCGAACGCGTCATCGACGGCGTCGCCGCCCGGTACGCCGAGCACCTCCCCGCCATCGCGGGCGGCGCCGAAGCGGTAGGACGGATGGCTGAACACCACGTGGTGGGGGTGGCGTCGTCGTCGCCCCGGCGGCTGATCGACCTCGTGATCCGCGAACTCGGGCTCGACGGCGTCTTCACGGTCACCGTCTCCACGGAGGAGGTCGCGGCCGGCAAGCCCGCCCCGGACGGCTACCTCAGAGCGTGCGAGCTGCTCGGCGTGGACCCGGGCGACGCCGTCGGCATCGAGGACTCCACCAACGGCCTGAGGTCCCTGCACAACGCGGGGATGGCGGTCATCCACGTGCCGCCGTCGTTCCACGCGCCGAGCGAGGAGGTCCAGGCACTGGCGGACGCCATCATCCCCAGTCTGGACGAGCTGACCGAGGACCTGCTCGTCACTGTCTGAGAATCACACAACCCTGCTCAACCCACCGTGCGGCGTCACCAGAGCGTCGTGATGCCGGTCAGCGTGGAGAACGCGCGGTCCCGGGTCACGAGCGTCCAGCCCTCCAGAATGGCCTGGGCGGCGAACATCCGGTCGAAGGGATCGTGGTGATCCCACTCGAGTCCGCCCGAGAACAAGGCATGCTCCGTCGTGATTGGCGCCTCCTGCGCCCGAAGCCGTCTGAGATGGCGAGAGTATGCGGCAAGGACCACCTCCGCTTGGGGCATCGGCCCACGGCGAACCTTGGTGGCGATTTCCCACGCGGACGCCGCCGAGACCACGACGTGGGCTCGGGGGGACTCGATGGTCTGCCGCGCGCGGCGACTGAGCCGGTCTGGCTCGGTCAGAGCCCATATCAGCGTGTGGGTGTCCAGAAGGATTGGAGAAGTCACCCTTCCCACGCCTCGAGTTCCTCCGGGGGGAGTGGATCGAAGAAGGAGTCCGGGAACTTCACCGGGACGAAGCCCAACTCACGCTTCTGCTGCGCCGGCTCCAGGGGCACGAGGCGCGCAACGGGCACGTTACCGCGGGCAATGACGAACTCCGCTCCTGCTTCCACCTCGGCCAGCAACGCCGAGAGGTGGGTCTTCGCCTCCTGCACCTTCACCACGCGCTCCATCTCCTCAGGCTAAGTTGACCAACCATGCCTGGTCAACCTCTCCAAGCCGGGTCAGCCCTTCCGGCGCCGGCCCGTCCGCGTCCACAGCCCGGAGCTGCCGCGCCGGTGGCTCCCCACGATGTGCACGTCCACGATCCCCATCGCCGCCATGCAGGCGAACACGTTCACCGGTCCCACGAACGTGAAGCCACGCGAGCGCAACTCCTTCGCGAGCACGGCCGACTCCTCCGTCTCGGAGGGCACCTCGCTCCCCGTCCGCGGCGCAGGCGTCCGATCCGGCTGGTGGGACCAGAACAGGCCCGCCAGTCCGCCCTCGACGTGGTCGTCGGCGGCGGCGTCGCGCAGCGCGACGGCCGCCTGCGCGTTCGTGATCGTGGCGAGGATCTTGCGATGGTTCCGGACGATGGCGGCGTCCCCCATCAGCCGCTCCACCTCCGCCGGCCCGTACCCCGCCACCACGTCCGGGTCGAAGCCGTCGAACGCGGCCCGGAACGCCTCACGCTTGCGCAGGATCGTCCCCCACGACAGCCCCGCCTGGAACACCTCGAGGCTGAGCCGCTCGAACACGCCGCGCTCGTCGCGCACCGGCATGCCCCACTCGGTGTCGTAGTACTCGCGCATGAGCGGATCGGTCGCTGCCCACGCCGGCCGCGCCAGCCCGTCCTCGCCCACCACGAGCGAGAAGTCGTCATCGGTCTTCGCCATCGTCACCCTCCTGTTTCCCGGCACGCTATCGCTGCTGCCCGACGACGGCGCCGCCTCCACCCACCGCCGGTGGACGGCGCCGCGCCTGCCCGCCCTGTGGACAGGCCGGCACCCGGCGTACCGGTCAACCGGCCAGTGCCTGCGCCACCTCGGCGCACCGCGCTCCGTCGACCGGCCCGGTGACGCGGGCGAGCACGGCACCGTCAGGCTCGAGCACGAACGCGGTCACGGTCTCGGCGGTCTCGATCCCGGCGCCCGCGCAGAAGGCGCGCACGTCCGTGTAGGCCGTGAAGGTGCGGGCAAGGACGTCGGGGACTCGGATCCCGGCGGTCATGCCGCCGTCGATGAAGCCGCGCGCCGGCCGGTAGCGCCGGCCCAGGACCGGCACCTCGATGACCAGCGTCTGCGTGCCCGGCGCGAGGCCGCGCGGGGTGGGCGCCACCCCGGCCTCGCGGACCGCCCACTCGATCCACTCGTCGACGAGCCGCTGGTGCCACTGCTTGAAGGCGCACACCACGAGGGTGCGGGGGACGGGCAGGTCGTGCGGGAGCGTCCAGTGCGTGCCGGTGAGGGAACGGACCTCCAGGTCGGGGAACCTCATCCCCCGATCATCCTGCGGCGCGCCGATCCCCGACAGATTGGCACTACCCAGAACCTTGCATCACCTGCTAGTGTGTATCACATGGTACTTGGTGTCACACGAAGGAGTCGCCGTGGCCAGGGATGACCGCGCGGTCCAACTGCGCAAGGGCGTGCTCGAGCTCGCGATCCTCGCCCTGCTCGAGAAGCAGGAGCGCTACGGCGGGGAGATCGTCGACGAACTGGGTGGCCGCCCCGGCCTCGAGGCCTCTGCCGGAACCGTCTACCCCCTGCTCACCCGGCTCCGCACCTCCGGCCTCGTCGACACGGCGTGGCGAGAGTCCCCCGTCGGCCCGCCGCGCAAGTACTACACCCTGACCCCCGCCGGTCACGGCGCGATGGCCGACCTCGCCTTCTCGTGGCGGGAGCTCAACATCGCCGTGACCGACCTCCTGGAAGGAGCGGAGAAGTGACGCCCCGCCTCAGCGACGCTGCCACCCGCTATGTCGACGACGTCGCCGCCCACCTCGGCACGTTGCCTGCCGCCGAGCGACGCGCCGCTCTCGCCGACCTCCGCGATCTGCTCACCGAGGGCGTGGACCCGGACGACCTCGGCCCCGCGGAGGACTACGCCGCCGCGCTCGGCGCCCGGCGCGACCAGGAACCCTCGGAGACACTGGGCCGCGTTCTCGGAATGCCCGTGGACGTGCGCGGCACCACCGACCCCCATGTCCGCTCTCGCGTCTTCGACCCCTCGGATCCCCGGATGGTCGTCCCCCGTGTGCTCGGCGCCGGGTGGCGGCTGAACTACGGGGCAGTGGCCGTCCGCCTCGGGCTCCTCCGCCCCGACGACTACGACGACGAGGTCCTCGCCCACATCCCCGCGGACGTCGCACGGCTCACCCGCGCCATGCCCTGGATCGTGGCGGCGAAGACGGCCGTCTGGGCCACCGTGGCCTGGCGCACAGGGCGGGAGGTCCCCTCCAACTGGGACCTCTCGGGGCGGGTGTCGGGCTGGTCGGACCGCCGTGTGGTCCTGCCCGCCCTCGTGGCGATCGCCGCCGGCGCAGCGGTGTGGGGCTCGCGGGCGACCGCGCCGGACGACCGGCTCGTCCGCCAGGCCCTCGCGACGTCCGCCGGCTCCACGACCACCACCATCGCGCTCCTGACCGCGTGGACGGCGGGGCGGCCGGACGAGCCACACCCGGCCGTGGCAGCGGCCGTGCTCGCGCCGCTGGCGACGACCGCCGCCATGCTGATCTGCCCCGTGCGCGCCGGGCTGCGCGCCCTTCCCCCGGCGTCCGCCACTCCCGCGAATCCCGCCGCGTCCGCCACTCCCGCCACTCCCTCTTCACCCCAGGACAGGTCATGACCCTCGACGAGATCCTCACCCTTCCCACCGGCGCCCTCGTGGCGTTGGGCATCCTCCTGGTCCTCGAGATCGCCCTTCTCGTCGTGGGCGTGATCGCGTGGGCGGGCACACCGGAGGACCGCATGCCCGCACCGGGCAAGTGGCTCTGGCTCGCGATCATCGTCTTCCTGCAGATCCTCGGCCCGATCGCCTTCCTCCTCCTGCGGCGCCAGCACGGGCGGTACATGGGCGTGGAGACGGGCCCGGCGACCGCCCCGGTGGCCGGCGCCGCCGGTCCGACCCAGCGCACGGCCACCGACACCGCCGACCTGCTGTACGGCCGTCGCGAGGACGAGGGCCGATGAACGTTGTCGAGACCCGCGACCTCACCAAGCTCTACGGGGACGTCCACGCCCTCGACGGCGTCACGCTGACCGTGCCGGAGGGCTCGGTGTTCGGCTTCCTCGGCCCGAACGGCGCCGGCAAGACCACCATGCTGCGCGTCCTGCTCGGCCTCGCCCGCCCCACGTCGGGCGGCGCCACCATCTTCGGCCACGACGTCCAGTCCGAGCGTGACGCGGTCCATGCACGGGTCGGCTTCCTCCCGGACGTGCCCGGCTTCTATCCCTGGATGACGGGAGAGGAGTTCCTGCGCTTCGCGGGCTCGCTGTTCGGGATCCCGGAGCCCACGCTCACCGAGCGCGCCCACGCCCTTCTCGAGATGGCCGGGCTCGCCGGCAACCCGAACCCGGTGGGCGGCTACTCGCGTGGCATGAAGCAGCGGCTCGGCATCGCGCAGGCCCTGATCAACGCGCCGGACCTGCTGGTCCTGGACGAGCCCACCTCCGCCCTGGACCCCCTCGGCCGCGCCGACGTCCTCACGATGATCGGTTCGCTGCGCGGGCGCACCACGGTCCTCTTCTCCTCCCACCTCCTCGGGGACGTGGAGCGGATCTGCGACCAGGTGGCCGTCCTCGACCGCGGCCGACTCGTGGTGCAGGGCTCCGTCGCCGAGCTCCGTCGCGCCCACGGCGGCTCGACGACGGTCCGCATCGCCGTCACCGAGGGCATCGAGCGCGTGGTCGCCGCCGTCGAGGGCTCGTCCTGGTGCGTCCGCCACGCGCCGGTGGCCGACGACGGCCAGGCGACCGACGTCGTCGTCAGCGACCTCGCGGCCGCGCGACGCGCGGTGCCCGGCATCGTGGCCGGACTCGGCGTGGGCCTCCGACGCTTCGACGAGCTCGAGGCCTCTCTCGAGGAGGTCTTCGTGGGACTCGTGGGGGTGAACCGATGAGCTTCCGCGCCTTCCTCGCCAAGGACCTGCGCGAGATCGTCCGCACCTGGCGGATCTGGGTGCTGCCCGGGATCCTGCTCTTCTCCGCCGTGACCGGGCCGCCCACCGCCCGCTTCACCAAGGAACTGCTCTCCACCCTCAGCGGGGACATGTTCAACCCGATGATGCCGGACCCCACCTGGGTGGACTCCTACGCACAGTGGACCAAGAACCTGAGCCAGCTGGTCGCCTTCGCGCTCATCATCGCGCTCGGCAGCGCCATCTCGGGCGAGAAGCGCACCGGCACGGCGATCATGGTGCTCACCAAGCCGCTCACGCGCGCGGGGTTCGTGCTCTCCAAGTTCGTCTCCACGGTGGTGCTGCTGGTCGCGTCCACGGTGCTGATGATGCTCGTCACCTGGGGTGTCACCCTGATCTGGTTCCCGGACGCCCCCTTCGGCCCGCTGCTCGCCGCCACCGCGGCCTGGCTCCTGTTCGCGTTGCTGCTCGTGGCGGTGGTGCTGCTGGCGTCCGCGGCGGTGGACTCCGGGGCGGGCGCGGCCGGGATCGGACTCGGGTTCTTCTTCCTGCTCATGCTCGCCGGGATCTGGGGGCCGATGCTCCGCTGGACGCCGGCGGGGATGGTCAACGCGCCCGTCGCCCTGGGGGCGGATGTCGAGGTGGACCTCCTCTGGCCCGCCCTGACGACGGCGGCGCTCACCGTGGTCCTCGTCTGGTTGGCCGTGCGGGTGTTCGAGCGCCGGGAGCTCTGACGCGTCCGCACTCGGGCTGTCGGGCTCAGCCCGCCGGGGTGAGGACCGTTGCCCCGCCGGCCCCGAAGGCGACGAGCAGGTCGGGTGCGGCGACGAGCAGGTCGTCCGCGGCGATCTCGAGCACCGGTCCCGGGGTTCCGGTGCGGTGGAGCCCGAAGCCGGCGTCGTACCGGACGAGGAAATGGCCCTCGGACCCGAACATCCACGCCATGACGAAGCCCCGGTCACCGACGTCGAAGACCTCACCGTCCACGGCGAAGCTCGCCTCGTCGACGAACTCAAGTGCCACGGGCGCCCCCTCCGCGCGGAGGAGGAACCCGCTGAGCGCTGCCGGATCACCGTCATACCCCCCGGGACAGGTGAGCCGGTCCGCCAGCACCTGGCGCTCACCGTAGGGCGGGATGCACTCGGGGGCGTTGAGCGGCAGCTCACCCAACTCGGTGCCGCTGAGGTTCCGCGCGACGAGCGGTCCCTCGGGACCCTCCGCCTCGAGGTAGCCGTCGGCGGCCAGGACGGTCATGGTCGTGGGGGTCACCGCGCCGGTGCGCAGGTCCACGGTCGAGAACGCGAAGGTGGTCATGTCCACCGCCATCGCCACCGGCAGGTCCGGGAAGCCATAGACCATGCCGTCGCCGGCGGCATCGGCGCGCCACACCTCGGCAAGCGCGGTGTCGTACGCCACCCAGGTCTCGCCGTCGCGCAGCACGAGCGTCTCGGCGTTGCTGCCGGCGTACTCGCCGGCCGGGAGGGTGGTGCTCTCGCCACTGCGCGGGTCGACGACGTCGCCACCACAGACGAGCCGGTCCGCCCACCAGTGCGCCGTGGGGCACTGTCCCTCCCACACCGGCGCCGCCTCGGTGGCAGCGAGTTCGAAGACCTGCACCTGGTCATCGGCCTCGGCCCGCATGGCGATCATGCTGCGGTCCGCCGAGATCGAGCCGGCGGTGTCCTGCCCGGCCGGGGTGCCGGGAATGGTCCACGCCTCAGTGATGCCGTCGAAGAAGGCGGTGGAGGGAACCGGCGCTGCCGGGTCGCGGGTGATGCCGGTGGCCGGCGCGGTGGCGGTCGTCTCCGCCGGAGCGGTGGACGACGCGGCGGGTGAGGCGGCCGGCGTGGCGGGGGCGCCGTCGTCGGCCGAACCGCAGGCAGCGAGGGCGAGAGCAGCCGTCAGGGCACCCGCGAACGCGGCGGCGCGGACGCCGGATCGGTGGGAAGCGCGTCCGGGGCGGCTCCGGGGACGGGGGGACGGGGCGGTGCGGGCGCTCATGGTGTGTTCCTACCACGGGATGCCTCGGGAGCGAGGAGCAGCGGATGCGCCGCCCAGTGCTCACAGGCCTCGGCGCCGGCCCGGCAGCAAGGCGCTAGCGTGACCTCGTGGACGACCTCCTGGTGGAACGGGTGCTGCTCGCCGTCGAGCAGATCCCGGCGGGGAGGGTGGCGGCGTACGGCGTGATCGCACGGCTCGTGGGGGCGGGTCCGCGGCAGGTCGGCCGGATCATGCGCGAGTACGGCGCGTTCGTGCCGTGGTGGCGGGTGACGTCCGCAGCCGGAGACCTGCCCCCGACCCTCCTCGCCACCCCCGGCCGCACTGGGACGCGGAGGGAATCGCCGTGAAGCCCAATGGGCGGGGCTGCAGCTACGCGCACCACGCGGTCGACGAGAACGAGCTCGTTGCCGCCGTCCACGCCGCCCTCGCAGCGCTTCCGAGTGACTGAGAAGCCCGAGGCGCCTCACCCCCCCCCCNNGCGCCGAGAACGGAACCTCCGGACACGTTGGGCGGCATGTCTTCAGGCCTCCCAACCGAACCGGAGCCTCCGGACACCCACTTCCAAACGAACCCTTGCAAACTAATCTTTGCAGCGCTATCTTTGCACCATGCAGCCGCTCCGTGACGCGATCCCCGCCACCACCGACATGTTCAAGGCGATGGCCCACCCCCTGCGCATCCGGATCCTCGAGCTCATCGGTTCCACCCCGATGACCGCCTCGATGCTGGCCGAGCGCACCGGGGAGTCCACCGGCTCCACCAGCTACCACCTCCGCCAACTCGAACGGCACGGGCTCATCCGCGAGGACCCCGGCCGGGGCACGAAGCGCGAGCGCTGGTGGATCTCCACCGGCCCCCGCCAGCTCACCTCCGAGGTCCTCCGCTCGGACCCCGCCGCCGCGCGCATCCTCGGCGAGTCCATGCTCGGCCGGTGGACGCACCAGCTCGAGGACTTCTACACCGCGGTCGTGACCGGCGCGCTCCCCCAGGACGTCGCGGACGCCTCCGGCATCGCCCGGACCCGCCTCCACCTCACCACCGCTGAGATGGCCGACCTCTCCGGGGAACTCTCCGAGGTCCTGGAGCGCTGGCACGACGACCCCACCCACCTCGACCCCACCCGCGAGGGCGCCCGCCCTGTCATCACCCTGGCCGCCGTCTTCCCGGACCTCGAGGACACGAAGTGACCAGCACCGCCACCGCCCCACCAACCCCCAGGTCCCGGCTCGGCCGCCCCTTCGGCGCCCTGACCACCGGGGTCCTCACCTCCAACGCCTCGGACGGGTTCGTCTTCTTCGCCGCCCCGCTCCTCGTCCTCACGATCACGAAGGACCCGGTCGCCGTCGCCGCGGTCACCGCCGTCACCCAGGCGGTCCCCGCGCTCTTCGGCCTCATCGCCGGATCCCTCGCCGACACCCGCGACCGCCGCGCCCTCATGCTCGGCTCCGCGCTCGTCCGCGCCACCGTGCTCGCGGCCCTCCTCGCCCTCATCCTCCTCGACGCCGTCACCCTGCCTGCCCTGTTCGCGGCCCTCGCGCTCTTCGCCGCCGCGGAACTCACCTTCGACATCTCCTCCGCCGCCTCCGTCCCCGACGTCCTCACCGACATCGGCCACCTCGAGAAGGCCCACGGCATCATCGGCGCCGGCCAGCAGGTGGTGCAGGGCTTCGTGGTCGGGCCCTTCGCCGCACTCTTCTTCGCGTGGTCCGCCGAGCTCCCCTTCGCCCTGGCCGCCGTTCTCGTCGTGGCGAGCGCCCTCGCGATGGTCGCGCTCCGCCGCATGCTCGACGACGGCGCCACGCCCGCCGGACCCGCCGTCGCCACCACCGGCGCCCCCGACCCCGCCCCCGGCCTCACGTTCCGCGAGCGCTTCGCGGGCGGTGCGCAGGAGGTGTGGACCAACCGCCCGCTGCGGGACATCATCACCCTGACGCTCCTGCTGGTGACGTTCGTGGGCTTCGGGCAGGCGGCCTACGCCTACTACATGATCGAGTACCTCGACGTCCCGACCGCGGTGCTCGGCCTCGTGTTCATGGCCCTCGGGGTGGGCGGAGTCCTCGGCTCGGTGACGGTCCACCGGGTGGCCGCCCGGCTCGGCCGCCACACCACCCTGTACGTGGGTGTCATGCTCCTGGCGGCAGGCTTCGGCGTGGTCGGTGTCGCGCCGGCGGGATCGGCGGCGCCCTGGGTGACGGCGGTCGGGTTCTTCGCCGCCGGCGTCGGCTCCGGGTGGTGGAACGTGCTCGTCATCGCGGCCCGCCAGCGCCTCGTGGCCCGCGAGAAGCTCGGCCGGGTCAGCGGCTTCCTCACCACGCTCAACGCCTTCATCGCCCCCGCCGCGTCACTCGCCGGTGGGCTCGTCACCCGCGTGGACCCGCGGCTGCCGTGGATCGTCGCGGCCGTCGGGAGCGCGGTCACGATCGCGCTGTTCGGCCGGTTGGTACGCGCCGTCGACGACGTCGCCGCCCCCGTTTCCCCGCACGTTCCCGCCTCCCCGGGCGGCCCGTCGTGAACCTCGCGCTCCTCCGGGTCGTGGCTCAGCGTCTGGCGGGACCCCGGCCGGCAGGCCCGGCCGACGTCGTCGCCCACCTCTCCGCGCTGCAGGGCCAGGACCTGCCGGGCGCGGTCCGGGCGGTGGCGCTCCGCACCGACCCCGCGGCCGGCGACCTCGCCACCCGGGAGGCCGCCGTCCGGGCCGCGCTGGGCCAGGGCACCGTGGTGCGCTCGTGGCCCATGCGCGGCACGCTCCATTTCGTGCCCCCGCGCGACCTGGCGTGGATGCTGTCCCTCACCCGGCCGCGGATGGAGGCGGGGGCGGNNGGCGCGAGCAGCTCGGCATCGACGAGCCGCTGTACGCCCGGGCCCGGGACCTCGTCGAGGCAGCGCTCGAGGCGCGCGGCCCGCTCTCCCGCGCGGAACTGGTTGAGGCGCTCGAACCGGTGCGCGCCGGCGCGGTGCAGGGCCGGGCGTATCACCTCCTCCACCTGCTGGCCATCCGTGCGGTCATCGTGCAGGGTCCGCCGCATCCCACGCGCCCCGGGGAGCTGCTGTTCGCGCCGTTCGGGCCGTGGATCCCGGACCCACTCCATCTCGCACCCGACGAGGCGGTGGCGCGCTGGGTGGAGGCCTACTTCCGGAACCACGGACCGGCCACGGTCCAGGACTTCGCCCGCTGGACCGGACTGCCGGTGACGACGGCGCGCCGCGGCCTGGCGGCGGCGTCCGGGGAGTTGGCGCGCGTCGTCGTCGAAGGCGTGGAGCACTGGATGGACCCGGCGACGCCCGACCTGCTCGCCGAGCATCGGCGCGAGGCGGAGGCGGTCATGCTGCTGCCCGCGTTCGACGAGCTGCTGCTCGGGTACGCCGACCGCACCGCGACGCTCCCCGCGGAGTGGGCGGACGCCGTGGTTCCGGGGAGGAACGGGATGTTCAAGCCGACGGTCCTGCACCGCGGCGTGGTCATCGGCACCTGGGGCCGCGTGCGGACCGGCCGGTCCGCCCGGGTGGAGGCGGTGCCGTTCACGCGGTTCACCAGGGCTCAGGAGGCAGGGATCGCTCGGCGGGCGGCGGAGGCGGGCGGATAGGCGGCGGGCGCGAACGAATCCGGAGTCTCCGTTTGCGGGCACCACACTAATCTGATATCAATTTGCTATCGAATTCTCGTGGAAGGACCCCACCGTGACCGACCAGCACATCCCAGCCCCGCAGACCGACGCAGAGGGCGACTCCGTCGGCGGAGCCCCCGCGGGCCGTCCCGTCGGCCGTGAGGGCGCGCGGGTGGACGTCGAGGAGAAGAAGGCTTGGTACATCGACGGGATCCTCGCCTTCTTCGCCGCGCTCGCGCTGACGGCCGGATCGATCTGGCTGATCGTCGCGTCCGGCATCGCCCTCGACGAGGGCACCGGCGGCGGACTCGGCATGACGATGGGTGTGATCCTGTTCCTCCTCGCCATGGTGATGTTCTCGAGCCTGACCATCATCAGCCCCGGCGACACCAAGGTGATCCAGTTCTTCGGCCGCTACATCGGCACGATCCGGCGCGCCGGCCTGCTCATGACCGTGCCCTTCACCTCCAAGAAGAAGGTCTCGGTCAAGGTCCGCAACTTCGAGACCAACGAGCTGAAGGTGAACGACGCCGACGGCAACCCCGTCAACATCGCCGCCATCGTGGTGTGGCAGGTGGCGGACACGGCCAAATCGGTCTTCGCCGTCGAGGAGTACGACAAGTTCGTGGCCGTCCAGTCCGAGTCCGCGCTGCGGCACGTGGCCACCACCCACCCGTACGACAACGCCGGCCCCGGCGAGGAGACCCTGCGTGGGGCCACGGAACTGGTGGCGCAGGAACTCGCGGACGAGGTGGCCGCGCGCATCGCGATCGCGGGCCTGGAAGTGGTGGAGACCCGCATCTCCTCCCTCGCCTATGCCCCCGAGATCGCACAAGCGATGCTCCAGCGGCAGCAGGCCTCCGCCATCATCGCGGCCCGCGAGAAGATCGTGGAGGGCGCCGTCTCCATGGTGCAGAACGCCCTGGAGCGCCTCGAGCGCGAGGAGGTCGTCAGCCTCGACGACGAGCGGAAGGCTGCCATGGTCTCCAACCTCCTGGTGGTGCTGACCAGCGACTCCCGCGTGTCCCCGGTGATCAACACGGGCTCGCTCTACACCTGA
>DBPQ01000068.1 GCA_002304945.1 Actinomycetales bacterium UBA1416
CAAGGGTCCGAAGCGGACCGTCGCAGGCAAGAAGAAGGCCCGCTAGGCCAGCGGTCAGACCAAGGAGAAAGTCGCACATGCCCCCCAAGTCCCGTACGACCGGCGCCTCTCGCAAGGGCCGTCGCAAGGAAAAGAAAAATGTTGCCCACGGCAACGCCTACATCAAGTCCACCTTCAACAACACCATCNNCGTGATCGCCTGGGCCTCCTCCGGCCAGGTCGGCTTCAAGGGCTCCCGCAAGTCCACCCCGTTCGCCGCGCAACTCGCGGCGGAGGCCGCGGCGCGCCGCGCACAGGAGCACGGGATGAAGAAGGTCGAGGTGTTCGTCAAGGGCCCGGGTTCCGGGCGCGAGACGGCGATCCGTTCCCTCCAGGCCACCGGACTCGAGGTGGGGTCCATCTCCGACGTGACGCCGCAGGCGCACAACGGCTGCCGGCCCCCCAAGCGCCGCCGCGTCTGACCTGTCCGATCTCCCTCTCGAGAGCTTCGAGACGCCCCCGGTGGACCAAGGCCGGGGGCTGAGCACGCCAGGCGTCATATGGCGGACGCCGGCTGAAAGGAAAGCACCTTGCTGATTGCGCAGCGCCCCTCCCTCACCGAGGAGGTCATCTCCGACCACCGCTCCCGGTTCGTCATCGAGCCGCTGGAGCCGGGCTTCGGGTACACCCTCGGGAACTCGATGCGCCGTACCCTCCTCTCCTCGATCCCCGGTGCGGCGGTCACGTCGATCCGGATCGACGGTGTCCTCCACGAGTTCTCCACCGTGCCGGGCATCAAGGAGGACGTCGCAGAGATCATCCTCAACATCAAGAACATCGTGGTCTCCTCCGAGCAGGACGAGCCGGTCGTGATGTACCTGCGCAAGCAGGGCCCGGGCGTCGTCACCGCCGGTGACATCACGCCCCCCGCCGGCGTCGAGGTCCACAACCCCGATCTCCACATCGCCACGATCAACGCGAAGGGCAAGCTCGAGATCGAGCTGACCGTCGAGCGTGGACGCGGGTACGTCTCCGCCGTGCAGAACAAGGCGCTCGACGCCGAGATCGGCCGTATCCCGGTCGACTCGATCTACTCGCCGGTGCTCAAGGTGACGTACAAGGTGGAGGCCACCCGCGTGGAGCAGCGGACGGACTTCGACCGGTTGATCGTCGACGTCGAGACGAAGCCCGCGATCGCCCCGCGCGACGCGCTCGCCTCGGCCGGCAAGACCCTCGTGGAGCTGTTCGGGCTGGCCCGGGAGCTCAACGTCGAGGCGGAGGGCATCGAGATCGGCCCGTCCCCGACGGACGCCGCCCTCGCCCAGGACCTCGCCCTCCCGATCGAGGATCTCGGGCTGCTGTCCCGCTCCTACAACTGCCTCAAGCGCGAGGGCATCCACAGCGTGGGCGAACTCGTGGCACGGTCCGAGGCGGACCTGTTGGACATCCGCAACTTCGGCGCGAAGTCCATCACCGAGATCAAGGAGAAGCTCGCCTCCCTCGGCCTGTCCCTCAAGGACTCGCCCGCGGACTTCGACCCGTCCATGCACGTCGGCGCCGACATCGACTACGACGGCGACGTCCAGTTCAGTGACGAGCGCTGAGAAACACCTGAAGGAGAATTAGATGCCCACCCCGTCCAAGGGTCCCCGCATGGGTGGCAGTGCGGCGCACCAGCGCCTCATGCTTGCCAACCTCGCCACCGCGCTGTTCGAGCACAAGGCGATCACCACCACCGAGAGCCGTGCGCGCCGCCTGCAGCCCGTGGCCGAGAAGCTCATCAGCAAGGCCAAGCGGGGCGACCTCCACGCCCGCCGGACCGTCATGACCACCGTGCGCCGGAAGGACATCGTGGCGGAGCTCTTCGAGGAGCTCGCCCCGAAGTTCGCCGGGCGCGACGGCGGGTACACCCGGATCACGAAGCTCGCCCCCCGCAAGGGCGACAACGCCCCGATGGCCCTGATCGAGCTGGTCCTTGAGCCCGTCAAGAAGCGCAAGCCGGCCGCGAAGAAGGTGGCCACGCCTGTCGCAGAGCCCGCGGCCGAGCCGGTCGTGGCGGAGCCCGTCGAGGAGGTCGAGGAGCCGTCGATCGACGACGACCAGTCCGCGGTGGAGGCCGAGGTCGCCCCGGAGGCCGACGAGGCCGACAGTACGACCGAGAAGGCCGAGAAGTAGCCGACGCTGCTACGCGAGGGGAGTCCCGGACGGGGCTCCCCTCCGTCGTCACCGGACCATGTCCCACGCCCGCACGCCGCCGAGGATGCCGGCGGAGTTGTCCGCCACGAGCACGCGTTCCCCGAGCCGGTCGACGGTCGTGGGGCTGATCCGGCGGGCGTTCCCACCGCCCAGGTAGAGGCGATCCCAGAGGTAGACGGGCTGGAAGCTCTCGACCACGGCGCGGACCCGGCGGGACCAGTGCGCGTCCCCCAGCCGGATCCGCTCGTGTTCGCCGAGGTACTCGTCGTACGTCAGGCCCCACTTGACCGTGCCGCGGGAGAGTTCCGCGTGCGGCGCCAGGATCCCGGAGTCGAAGACCGCGTTGCCGAGGCCGGTCCCGAGCGTGATCACCATCTCCAGGCCGACGCCGGTGACGAGGCCGCAGCCGTGCACCTCTGCGTCGTTGAGCACCAGGGACGGGATCCCGAGCGCCTCCTCCACCGCCTGGCGCATGTCGAAGCCCGACCACGCCGTGAGGAGTTCGGGCACCACGCGGGTGCGGGGGCCTGCACGGGTGATGTAGTGGGGGGTGGCCACGACGACGCCGTGCCGGATCATCCCGGGCATGCCGACGGTGACGCGCCCCGCGGGGGGCAGCTGCCGCGCGAGCGACGCGATCACCGCCAGCAGCCGCTCCGGCGGCAGGGGATAGGGCGTCGCGGCCCGCACGGGCTGGGCGTGCAGGGTGCCCGTGGCGTCCAGGACCGACGCCTTGATGCCCCCGCCACCGCAGTCGACGGCGAGGGTGGTCGGCGTGCGCATGCCTCCGACGCTAGCGCCTCGCCCGTTCACCGGTGGTGTGGTTGCATGGGCCCATGCCCGTCCGACTCCGCCTCGACTGCGCGTACGACGGCAGCGCGTTCGCCGGGTGGGCCGTCCAGCCCGGCCTGCCGACCGTCCAGGGCACGCTCGAGGCCGCGCTCGCCGTTCTCACGCGGGGGCGAAGTCCGCTCACCGTCGCGGGCCGCACGGACGCGGGGGTCCACGCCCGCGGCCAGGTCGCGCACGTGGACGTCCCGGTGGGGTCGTTCACCACCGCGCCGGGACGGTCGGACAGGAGCCCGGAGGAGGCCTTCGCCAGGCGCCTGAACGCGCTGGTGGCCCGGGACCGCGGACTCCGCCAGCCGGACGTCGTCGTCCGTGCGGCCACGGTGGCGCCCCCCGGCTTCGACGCGCGCTTCTCCGCTCTCTGGCGCCGGTACACCTACCGGATCGCCGACCTGGGGGCTCCCCGGGACCCCCTCGCGCGGGCCGCTGTCCTCTGGGTGGACCGGCGGCTCGACGCCGACGCAATGGACCACGCCGCCGCCTCACTCGTCGGCGAGCACGACTTCCTGTCGTTCTGCCGCCCCCGGCCGGGTGCGACCACGGTGCGCACCGTCCTGGACGCGCGGGTGCGCCGGGCGGAGGGCCTCGTCCGCGTCGACCTCCGGGCGGACGCCTTCTGCCACTCGATGGTGCGTGCGATCGTGGGGACCCTGCTCGCGGTCGGGGAGGGGCGGCGCGAGCCGGAGTGGGTGGCGCAGGTGCTGGGGGCACGCTCGCACGACGCCATGGCGGTGGCGCCCCCGCACGGCCTCACGCTCGAGGAGGTCGGCTACCCCGCGGACGCCGATCTGGCCGCACGGGCGGCCCAGGCCCGCGCCCGGCGGGATCAGTCCTCGTCCTCCTCGTCGTCGAACACGAACTCGCCGGAGTCGTCGTCGCGGTCCGCCTCGTCGTCCTCGCCGTCCTCATCGCCCTCGTTCTCCACGTCGGAGGTGAAGGCGGAGTAGTCCTCCTCGTCGGAGTAGCGCCCCTCCTCCTCGTCGAGGAGGTGCATCGCGGCCTCCTCGGCGCCGACGTCGGCGCGGGCGGGACCCTCGGCGCGGGCGAGGACGTCCTGCTCCTCGCCGATCTCGTCCTCCGGTCCCTGGTCGGGCTCCGAGACGAGCGCTCCGACGGCGTCGGGCTGGCGGTCGTAGGGCACCTCGGGATCCGCCGTGTCGGGGACCTCCCGGGCGAGACGCTCATCGAGGTTCTCGGGGTGGCCGTCCGACAGGTACGTGTGCTTGGCCAGGAAGTCACCATCGATGTCGCTCATGCCTCGATTGTGCCATTGTGAGGAGCGCCACGCTCCGACGTTGGGGCCGGGTCGCAACGTCCCCGGCGGCGCCGGCGTGCGACAGCCCTCACACCCCCACCCTTTTGACCGGCCAGTTTCCGGGCAGTAGGCTAGGGATTCGTTGTGATCCTGCCTGGTGTCTCCCACTCGCCGGCAAGCCGTGCACAACAGTCGCGAGATCTGACCACTTGACCTGCCGCCCAACCATGAGGCGGGTCATCACACGAAAAGGCTCTGCCAGTGCGTACGTACACACCCAAGCCGGCTGACATCACCAGGACGTGGCACGTCATCGACGCCACCGATGTCGTGCTGGGTCGTCTGGCGGTCCAGGCCGCCACCCTGCTGCGTGGGAAGCACAAGCCGATGTTCGCCCCACACGTGGACACCGGCGACTTCGTCATCATCGTGAACGCCTCGAAGGTGGCGCTCACCGGACAGAAGTCGGAGAAGAAGATGGCGTACCGCCACTCCGGCTACCCGGGCGGGCTCAAGGCCGTGAGCTACGGCAAGCTGCTCGCCACCCGGCCCGAGAGGGCCGTGGAGAAGGCCGTCGCCGGGATGCTCCCGAAGAACTCGCTGGGCCGTGCCCAGCTCAAGAAGCTGAAGGTCTACGCGGGCCCCGAGCACCCGCACGCGGCACAGCAGCCGCAGGCCTTCGAAATCAACCAGGTGGCTCAGTAGCCCCGCCCGGAAAGACATCGAGGAGAAGCGTGGCCGAGACCACAGACATCATGGAGGGTGAGGAACTCTCCACCTACACGTCCGAGACAGCCGTCGCCGCCGCCACCCACGGCCAGTCGATGACGGCCCCGGGAGCCGGGACCGGACGCCGCAAGGAGGCGATCGCCCGCGTTCGTCTCGTCCCGGGCTCCGGGTCGTGGACGCTCAACGGACGGTCCCTCGAGGACTACTTCCCGAACAAGCTGCACCAGCAGCTCGTGAACTCGCCGTTCGTGCTGCTCGGCCTCGAGCAGCGCTTCGACGTGATCGCGCGGATCCACGGCGGTGGCATCTCCGGCCAGGCCGGTGCGCTCCGCCTCGGGATCTCCCGTGCGCTCAACGAGATCGACGTGGAAGCCAACCGCCAGACGCTGAAGAAGGCCGGCTTCCTGACGCGCGACGCGCGCGCCATCGAGCGGAAGAAGGCCGGACTGAAGAAGGCCCGCAAGGCGCCGCAGTACTCCAAGCGCTGACCCGGACAACCACGAATGCCCCGCTCCGGCGGGGCATTCGTCATTCCGGCTCCACCGCGGCGCGGCTCCACGGGTAGCATCGAGCCACCTGCGTCGAAGGAACCGGATGGACTCGCTCAGCGGCATCACCGAGGCCGTGCTCGCCTGGGCGGACACCCCGTGGCTGCTCGTCGCGATCTTCGTGCTCACCACGCTCGACGGCTTCTTCCCGCCCCTGCCCTCCGAATCCGTGGTCATCGCTGCCGCCGTGCTCATCGCGACCGGGACAGGCCCCTCGCTCTGGCTGCTCATCGCCGCCGCGGCAGCCGGTGCCTTCACGGGGGACGTGATCGCCTACCACATCGGGATGCTGCTGCCGCTGGAGCGGGTCCCGTTCTTCTCCAGCCCGCGGGGGCGCCGGACGCTCGCCTGGGCCGAGACGGCACTCGAGCGGCGTGCCGCGGTCTTCATCATGTCCGCGCGCTTCGTGCCGATCGGGCGGGTCGCCGTCAACATGACCGCCGGGGCCGTCCGCTTCCCACGCGCCCGGTTCATCCTCACCGCGGCGGCAGCCGCGGTGATCTGGGCGTCCTACGCGACCGTGCTCGGCCTGCTCGCCGGGCACTACATCGAGAGCCACCTGCTCGTCGCGGTGGCCGGCGGTGTCGTGCTCGGCGTGGGGCTGGGCTTCGTGCTGGACGCCGCCCTGTCGGCCCTCAACCGCTGGTTCGAGGCCCGTAGCGAGCGCGGCCGCGCCCCGGCCACGAGGATCGGCGGCGCCCTGGTCCGCGCGTCCGCGCCGCCGGAGGTGGTCCACCGCTCGGAGGGCGAGGCACCCCACGACGATCCCGCCCGCCACGCGGACTAGAGCTTGCGCAACCGCATCCGCCGCATCCGGTGGTCCGGTCCCTTGGTGAGGACCAGGGTGGCGCGGCCCCGGGTGGGCGCGATGTTGCGCAGCAGGTTCGGGGCGTTGATCCGGTCCCAGATTGCGGAGGCCGTTGCGGTCGCCTCCTCGTCCGAGAGGGAACCGTACCGCCGGAAGTAGGAGCGCTCGTCCTGGAAGGCGGTGTCCTTCAGGGTGAGGAAGCGCTGCACGTACCACTGCTTGACGTGCTCCGGGTGGGCGTCCACGTAGATGGAGAAGTCGAAGAAGTCGGAGATCGCGAGGGGGGTGCTGGCACCCACGCGGGCGGGCTGCAGGACGTTGAGTCCCTCGACGATGAGGACGTCGGGGGAGCGCACCACGATCCGGGCGTCCGGGACGATGTCGTAGGTGAGGTGGGAGTAGACGGGAGCGTGGACCTCGGGCACGCCCGACTTGACCTCGTGCACGAAGCGCAGCATGGCGCGCCGGTCGAACGACTCGGGGAAGCCCTTCCGCTCCATCAGGCCCCGCCGTTCCAGCTCGGCGTTGGGGTGGAGGAACCCGTCGGTGGTCACGAGCGCCACGCTCGGGGTCTCGGGGAACCGGCTCAGCATCTCCCGCAGCAGGCGGGACATCGAGGACTTCCCGACGGCGACCGAGCCGGCCACGCCGATCACGTAGGGCGTGCGCGCCCCGATGTCCCGGAGGAACGCCCCCGTGGCGAGGTGGAGCCCCCTGGTCGCCGCCACGTACATCTGCAGCAGCGAGGAGAGCGGCCGGAAGATCGTGTCCACCTCCGCCAGGTCGATCGGGTCCCCGATACCGCGGAGGCGCTCGACGTCGGCGGCGGTGAGGGGCAGGGGCGCCGAGTCCGCGAGGGCCGACCACTGGTCGCGGTCGAACTCCACGAACGGGGACCTGTCAGGCACCCGTCGATTGTGTCACTCCCGGGGGTGGCGGAGGGAACTAGACTGGCGCGCATGTGTGGAATCGTTGGTTACGTGGGGCCCGGCACGCCGTCCGGCCGCCCCCTCGACGTCGTCATGGGTGGCCTGGCCCGCCTCGAGTACCGGGGCTACGACTCGGCGGGTGTCGCGGTGGTCACGCCCTCCGGCCTGCAGTCCGCCAAGAGGGCCGGCAAGCTGAGCAACCTGGCCCTCGCGCTCGAGGATCACCCGCTCGATCCCGGGACGGTGGCGATCGGCCACACCCGGTGGGCGACCCACGGTGGGCCCACCGACGTCAACGCCCACCCGCACCTGTCCGGGGACGGGCGGCTCGCCGTCATCCACAACGGCATCATCGAGAACTTCCGGGAGCTGAAGGACGAGCTGGTGGCCGACGGCGCCACGTTCCTCTCCGAGACCGACACGGAGGTCGTGGCCCACCTGCTCGCCCGCGAGTACGACAGGGTGGGGGACCTCACCCGCGCGATGCTCACCGTCACGCGGGGACTGGAGGGGGCGTTCACGCTGCTCGCCGTGCACGCCGACCTGCCGGCCACGGTGGTGGGAGCACGGCGCAACTCGCCTCTCGTCGTCGGGCTGGGGGAGGGGGAGAACTTCCTGGGCTCCGACGTCGCCGCCTTCATCGCGCACACCCGCGAGGCACTCGAGCTGGGGCAGGACGAGGTGGTCACCATCACCGCGGACTCCGTCGAGGTCGTGGACGGCACCGGGGCCCCCGTCGAGCCCCGCGCGTTCACCGTTGACTGGGACGCCTCGGCGGCTGTCAAGGGCGGCTTCGCGTCCTTCATGGACAAGGAGATCCACGACCAGCCCAAGGCGGTGGCCGACACTCTGCTCGGCCGCACCGACGGGGCCGGACACATGGTCCTCGACGAGCTGCACATCAGCGAGTCCGTGCTGCGGTCGGTCGACAAGATCGTGGTCATCGCCTGCGGCACCGCCGCCTACGCCGGCCAGGTGGCCAAGTACGCGATCGAGCACTGGTGCCGCATCCCGGTCGAGGTCGAACTCGCCCACGAGTTCCGGTACCGCGATCCCGTGGTGAACGAGAAGACCCTGGTGGTCGCGGTCAGCCAGTCCGGCGAGACGATGGACACGATCATGGCGGTCCGCCACGCCCGCGAGCAGGGCTCCAAGGTGCTGGCCATCGTCAACACGCACGGGTCCACCATCCCGCGGGAGTCCGACGCCGTGCTGTACACCCACGCCGGCCCCGAGGTCGCCGTCGCCTCCACCAAGGCGTTCCTCGCCCAGATCACGGCGTGCTACCTGCTCGGCCTCTACCTCGCCCAGCTCCGGGGCAACATGTACGCCGACGAGATCCGTACCATCCTCACCGAGCTGCAGGCGATGCCGGAGAGGATCCAGCGCGTCATCGACGGCGGGGACCAGGTGCGCGAGCTCGCCCGGGCCATGAAGGACACCACCTCCGTCCTCTTCCTCGGGCGTCACGTCGGCTACCCGGTCGCGATGGAGGGCGCCCTGAAGCTGAAGGAGCTGGCCTACATCCACGCCGAGGGCTTCGCCGCCGGCGAGCTGAAGCACGGCCCCATCGCGCTGGTCGAGGACGGGCAGCCGGTCTTCGTCATCGTCCCCTCCCCGCGCGGGCGCGACCAGCTCCACGCCAAGGTGATCTCGAACATCCAGGAGGTGCGGGCGCGCGGCGCGCGCACGCTCGTGATCGCGGAGGACGGCGACACCGCGGTGGAGCCGTTCGCCGAGACGGTCATCCGCGTGCCCCGGACGCCCACCCTGCTCGCCCCCCTCGTCGCCGTGGTGCCGCTCCAGATCTTCGCGTGTGCGCTCGCCACCGCGAAGGGACTCGACGTCGACCAGCCCCGCAACCTCGCGAAGTCGGTGACGGTGGAGTAGATTCAGCGGAATTAAGCCGCCCTGCCGGGGAGCAGGGCGGCTCAGACCATCAACAAAGTCGCCCAGCCCACGTGGCTGGGTGAAATTTTATACTGGGGAGTCAAAAAACCAAAAGGAAAAGCACATGCGGGTGTCGAATATAAACGGAGAAAAAGATCGAGAAACCGGGAGGTCGGGCTGCATGCTGCGCGAGAAAGGGACAGGCAGTCAAGGGGAATACGAGATCGTGCTGTTGGAAGAGCTGATGGCGGCAGATCACTTGCTGCGCAAGGTCGACGCGGCGGTGGATTTCAGCTTTATCCACGATCTGTGCAAGGATCTGTATTCGCCCAACATCGGCCGTCCGGCGGTCCCGCCGGAGCTCTTGTTCCGGATGCTGTTTCTGGGATACCTCTACGGCATCAAGTCCGAGGTAAAGCTCGCGCAGATGGTAAACGAGAACATCGCGTTCAAGTGGTTTCTTAGGTTAAAGCTGACGGAGAAGGGGCCGGATCACGCGACGATCAGCATCAACCGCGTACGGCGGTTCAAGGACAACTTCATCGCGGAGAAGATCTTCGACGAAATCCTGCGGCAGTGCGTGGAGAAGGGACTCGTAGGAGGGCAGGTACTCTACACCGACTCGACGCACATCAAGGCGAAGGCGAACAAGCACAAAAAGCGTCTGGTGACGGTGGAGGAGACGCCGGCTTCGTACATGGCGGAGTTGGACGCGCAGATCGATCTGGATCGCAAGGTTCTGGGAAAGAAGCCGTTCGATCGGAATGACGACGATAACGACGATCCGCCGTCCGGGGGAAAGACGAGGATGGAGAGCACGACGGACCCCGACAGCGGCCAACTGAACAAGGACGGGAAGCCGGACGGGTTCCATTACAGCGAACACCGCACCGTAGACAGCAAGCGAAACGTCATCGTCAACATCCACATCACCTCGGCCAACGCAAACGACATCACCCCCGTACCGGAACTGCTGGAAGAGATCGAGAGGCGGCTGGGATACCTGCCCAAGTACATGGGGTTTGACGCGGGATACCACAGCGCATGGATCGCG
>DBPQ01000066.1:0-34321 GCA_002304945.1 Actinomycetales bacterium UBA1416
CGAGAGGAACACCATGACCGAGAAGCAGTCCATCCTGGGCCGGATCGCTCAGCTCACCCGCGCGAACATCAACGCCCTCCTCGATCGCGCCGAGGACCCCGAGAAGATGCTCGACCAGCTGATCCGCGACTACACCTCCTCGATCTCCGAGGCCGAGGAGGCGGTGGCCGTCACGATCGGGAACCTCCGCCTCGCCGAGCGGGATCACGCCGAGGACATGGCGGAGGCCGCCGACTGGGGCAACAAGGCCGCCGCAGCAGCCTCCAAGGCCGAGGACCTGCGCCAGTCCGGTGACACCGAGGGCGCGGACCGCTTCGACAAGCTCGCCCGCGTCGCCATCAGCAAGCAGATCGCGGCGGAGAACGAGGCCCGGTCCGCCGAGCCGATGATCACCGCGCAGAACGAAGTGGTCGCGAAGCTCAAGGACGGCCTCATCCAGATGCGCTCCAAGCTGGACGACCTCCGCAACAAGCGCGACGAGCTCGTGGCCCGCGCCAAGACCGCGGAGGCGCAGGGCAAGGTCCAGCAGGCCATCTCCTCGATCAACGTGCTCGACCCGACCACCGAGATCTCCCGTTTCGAGGACCAGGTGCGGCGTGAGGAGGCCCGCGTGGCCGGCCAGGCCGAGATCGCGGCCACCTCGCTGGAGGATCAGTTCGCCGAGCTCGAGGACTACGGCCGGGACGCCGAGATCGAGGCCCGGCTCGCCGCGCTCAAGGGCGGCGGGACCCAGCAGATCACGTCGGAGTAGCGGCACAGGCGCACGGACGAAGGGGAGCCGCCGGCCGAGGCCGGCGGCTCCCCTCTCCCCATTCCCGGGAAGGTCAGAGCTCGTCCCTCCGGGGCGGGTTGGCCCCCGCCCGGGAGACGGTGATGCCGGAACAGGCGAGCGCCCGTTCGATGGCGGGGGTGACGTCTGCGAGGGTCGCGCCACGCAGTCGCTCGCGAGCCGCCACCCCGCCGAGCAGGCCGGCGTCGAGGAGGCCGGAGAGCACCCCGGACATGAAGGAGTCACCCGCACCGACGGTGTCGGCGACTGTCACGTCCGTCGTCGGGAAGGACCTCGTCTCGCCGGCGCACCACACGAGCACGCCGTCCGGGCCGCGCGTGATCATCACCAGGCTCGGCCCCAGGCCGGCCCACCGCTCGACGGCCTCCTCCGGGGTGTCGCCGTGGAGCCACGCGACGTCCTCGTCCGAGGCCTTGACGACGTCGGCCAGGCCGATGAGGTGCTCGACGACGGCGGCCGCGACGGCCGGTTCCCCCATGAGGCTGGGCCGGGCGTTCGGGTCGTAGGACACCGTGGCGTGGGCGCGGGAGGCCTCCACGATGTGGGCCACCGACTCCCCACCGGGCGGGAGGGTGGCGGCGATGGAGCCGGTGTGGACGTGGCCCCCCTCGGGCGCCACGAGGGCGGGATCCACCTGCCAGTCGAGGTCGAACTCGTAGGTGGCCACCTTGCGCGCGTCGAGGCGGGCGAGCGCCGTGGACGTGCGGGCGGCGGCGTCGCTGCCCGGCACGACGGCGACCCCCTCCGCGTCCAGGAGGGCGCGGATCCGCTCGCCCCGCTCGTCCGGGCCGAACCAGGTCGCGAGCGTGGTCGGGTGCCCCAGCCGGGCGAGCCCGATCGCCACGTTCGCGGGGGAGCCGCCCACGTGCTCGGCGGTCTGCCCGTCCAGCGGGATCACGATGTCGATGAGGGCCTCGCCCACCACGAGTACGTCGGTCATGGGGACAGGGTACGGTTCCCCGCCCGGGCGGGTCCGCGCTTCCGATCGGCACGCCGCCGGTATCGCCGACGCCTAGGCTGGGGGCGTGGAGCAGCCCGGAACGACCTACCTGCTGGTGGATGGCGAGAACATCGACGCGACGCTCGGGATGAGCGTCCTCGGCCGCCGCCCGAACCCGGAGGAGCGCCCGCGGTGGGACCGCATCCTCGCCTTCGCCGGAGAGGTGTGGGACGCCCCGACGCGGGGCCTCTTCTTCCTCAACGCCTCCTCCGGCCAGATGCCGATGGGCTTCGTCCAGGCGCTCCTCGCGATGGACTACCACCCCATCCCGCTCTCCACGCAGGGCAGCGAGAAGGTCGTGGACGTCGGTATCCAGCGCACCCTGGCCGCCATCGCCGCCCAGGGCCACGGGGACGTGCTCCTGGCGAGCCACGACGGGGACTTCATCCCGCAGGTGGCCGAGCTGCTCCGGCTCGGTCGCCGGGTGGGGGTGCTGTGCTTCCGCGAGTTCCTGAACGCCCGCCTCGCCGAGCTGGACGGCCTGGAGATCCACGACCTGGAGGACTCCATCGGCGCCTTCAACGCCGTGCTGCCCCGGGTGCGGATCATCCCGCTGGAGGCCTTCGACCCCACCCGCTACCTGTGAGGTTCCCAGCGAACTCCCAGACTCGGCGAGCAGACTGGCAGGGTGAAGAAGTCCCAGCAGCCTGAGGCGAGCCTCCTCGTCGTCGACGACGAGCCCAACATCCTCGACCTCCTCGCCGCCTCGCTCCGCTTCGCGGGCTTCGAGGTGGTGACGGCGGCGAACGGCCACGAGGCGCTGCGGGCCGCCGGCGAGCACCACTTCGACCTCGTGGTCCTCGACGTGATGATGCCGGACATGGACGGGTTCACCGTGCTCCGCCGGTTGCGGGGGGCCGGCTCCCATCTCCCGGTCGTGTTCCTCACCGCCCGTGACGACACCGAGGACAAGGTCAAGGGCCTCACCGCCGGGGGCGACGACTACATCACCAAGCCCTTCTCGCTCGAGGAGGTGGTCGCCCGGATCCGCGCGGTGCTCCGCCGCACCAAGGGGAGCGACGACGACGGCGTGCTGCGCTACGCGGACCTCGAACTGGACGAGGACGCCTACGAGGTGCGCCGCGCCGGCACCCACATCGACCTCTCCCCCACCGAGTTCAAGCTGCTGCGCTACCTCATGGTGAACGCTGAACGCGTGGTGTCCAAGGCCCAGATCCTGGACCACGTGTGGGAGTACGACTTCATGGGCGAGGCGAACATCGTGGAGTCCTACATCTCCTACCTGCGCCGCAAGATCGACCTCGACGGGCTCCCCCCGTTGATCCAGACGCGCCGCGGCATCGGGTACATGCTGCGCGCCGAGACGCGATGAGGGCGCGGCTCGACGAGATCCCCCTCTCGGGGCGCCTGACGGCCGCCTTCGTCTTCCTGCTCGCCCTCGGCCTGGCGGTCGGGACCATGGCGATGACCCTGGTCCTCCAGCTGCGGCTGGTGGGGCAGGTGGACACCCAGCTGCGCTCCTCCGCCACGATCCTCGGGCGGGCGGCGCTCGACGAGATCTACGACGACCGGTCCGGACCGGAGACCTCCCTGCCGTCCGACTACCACATCCTCGTTCGGGACGTCTCGCGCGGTGACCTCGAACTCGTGCTGCCCTCGACCGTGGCGGAGTACGGTGCCCCGGACCTCGGCGACTACGGCTTCCCCCTCGACTCCCGGGACGAGCCACGCGCCGAGTCCGTCCCCAACCGGGAGGGGGGACCGCCCTGGCGGGTCATCACGATCCCCATCGTCGACCGCGCCTCGGGCGACGTCGTCGGCTCCATGACGATCGGCCTCCCACTGGCCTCGGTGGGCCGTACCGTGAGCGGATTCGTCAGCTGGGTGGTTCTCGTGGACGGACTCCTCATCGTCCTCGGTGCGATCCTCGCGTGGGCGGTGGTGCGGCGCTCGCTCCGCCCCCTGCGGGAGATCGAGGCGACGGCGGGTGCGATCGCCGCCGGCGACCTCTCCCGGCGCATCCCCCCGGGCCCGGTGACCACCGAGGTGGGCTCGCTCGCCACCTCCCTGAACGCGATGCTCACGCAGATCGAGCACTCCTTCGCCGTGCAGCGGGCGTCGGAGGAGCGGATGCGGCGGTTCGTGTCCGACGCCTCCCACGAACTGCGCACCCCGCTCGCGACCGTCCGCGGCTACGGCGAGCTGTACCGCATCGGCGGCATCCCGGAGTCCCAGGTGTCCTCGGCGATGGTCCGGATCGAGTCCGAGGCCACCCGCATGACGGGCCTCGTGTCCGACCTGCTCCAGCTCGCCCGCCTCGACGAGGGTCGCCCCCTCGACCTCCAGACCGTCGAACTGACCGGCCTCGCCGACGACGCCGCGGCGGACGTGCGCGTGCTCGACCCCGACCGCGTGGTCGCCGTCGTCGGTCCCGACGGCGGCGCGCCCGCCCCCGTGCACGCCGTCGCGGACGAGCAGCGGGTGCGCCAGATCCTCGCGAACCTCACCGAGAACGCCCGAATGCACACCCCGGCCGGGACTCCGGTGGAGATCGCGGTCGGCAGTGAGGGCCGCACGGCGGTCCTCGAGGTGCGGGACCACGGGCCGGGCGTCCCGCCGGCGGAGACCGAACGCATCTTCGGCCGCTTCTACCGGCTGGACAGCTCCCGCTCGCGCGCGTCGGGCGGGTCCGGCCTCGGCCTGGCGATCGTCGCCGCCATCGCGGCCGCCCACGGCGGCACCACCCGGGCGAGCGAGACGCCGGGAGGAGGGCTCACGATCACGGTGACCCTGCCGATCTCGCGGGACTAACGTGGAGTGGGACCTCAGGAGAAGTGGTACGTTCGTACCATTCCGGGGTCCGGTAGAGCACCGTCCCCCGGTCCCGTGAGCACGACGTCGTGTGGAAGGAGCCGGTCATGGACCAGTCAGCGCGGTACGCGGACCTGAGCCTCGATGAGGAGGAGCTCATCAGCGGAGGGAAGCACATCCTCTGCGCCTACAGGATGAAGCCGAAGGCCGGCCACGGCTACCTCGAGTCCGCGGCCCACTTCGCCGCCGAGTCCTCCACGGGCACCAACGTGGAGGTCTCCACCACGGACGACTTCACGAAGGGCGTGGACGCCCTCGTCTACCACATCGACGAGGCGACGGAGGAGATGCGGATCGCCTACCCGCTCGACCTGTTCGACCGGAACATGATCGACGGCCGCATGATGATGGTGTCCTTCCTGACCCTGACGATCGGCAACAACCAGGGCATGGGGGACATCGAGTACGCCAAGATGTACGACTTCCACGTGCCCCGCCGTGCGATCGAACTGTTCGACGGCCCGTCGGTCGACATCTCCACCCTGTGGCGCATCCTCGGCCGGCCGGTGGAGGACGGCGGCTACATCGCCGGCACGATCATCAAGCCGAAGCTGGGCCTGCGTCCCGAGCCGTTCGCGAACGCCGCCTACGACTTCTGGCTCGGTGGGGACTTCATCAAGAACGACGAGCCCCAGGGCAACCAGGTGTTCGCCCCCATGCGGAAGACCATCCCGCTCGTCTACGACGCCATGAAGCGCGCGATGGACGAGACGGGCGAGGCGAAGCTGTTCTCCGCCAACATCACGGCGGACGACCACGCCGAGATGATCGCCCGCGGTGAGTTCATCCTGCAGGCCTTCGGACCGGACGCCGACAAGGTCGCCTTCCTCGTGGACGGCTACGTGGGCGGACCCGGCATGGTCACCACCGCGCGGCGCTACTTCTCGCGGCAGTACCTCCACTACCACCGCGCCGGCCACGGCGCCGTCACCTCCCCGAGCGCGAAGCGCGGGTACACGGCCTACGTGCTGGCCAAGATGGCCCGCCTTCAGGGCGCCTCGGGCATCCACGTCGGCACCATGGGCTACGGGAAGATGGAGGGGGGCAAGGACGACCGCGCGATCGCCTACATCATCGAGCGCGAGGAGTACCAGGGCCCCGCCTACTTCCAGAAGTGGTACGGCATGCGCCCCACCACCCCGATCATCTCGGGCGGCATGAACGCCCTGCGGCTTCCCGGCTTCTTCGAGAACCTGGGCCACGCCAACGTCATCAACACCGCCGGTGGCGGCAGCTACGGCCACCTCGACGGCGCCGCGGCGGGTGCGCGGTCCCTGCGGCAGGCGTACGAGTGCTGGGCCTCCGGAGCCGACCCGGTCGAGTGGGCGAGGGAGCACCGCGAGTTCGCCCGCGCCTTCGAGTCGTTCCCGGGGGACGCGGACGCCATCTACCCCGGTTGGCGCGGGAAGTTGGGTGTCCAGTGACCCAGCGGACCACGCTGACGCAGTTCCTCCACGAGGGGCAGCGGCACGTCGCCGGTGCAACCGGGGACTTCACGGGACTGGTGGCGGACGTCGCCGTCGCGGGCAAGACGATCGCCAACGCCGTCGGGCGCGGCGCGCTGCTCGCGACCGGTGACGGCCTGGCCCAGCAGTTGCGCACCCTCGCGGCCGACCTGTTCCTCGAGCTGGTGTCGGCGACGAGCCACCTGTCCGCGACCCTCTCCCGGGACGACGACGCGATCCGGGAGACCGGCACTCGTGGCCGGTACCTGCTCACGTTCGTCCCGCTCAGCAGTTCCAGCAACCTGGACATCAACTACCAGACCGGCACGATCTTCTCCATCCTCCGGGCCCCGGACCCGGATCGGCCCGCCCGCGAGGAGGACTTCCTCCAGCCCGGCAGGGAGATGGAGTGTGCGGGCCTGGTGCAGTACAGCGGCTCGACGCGGCTCGTGCTCGCGACCCGGCTCGGCGTCGACGGCTTCACCCTCGACCGCGAGCTCGGCGAGTACGTGCTCACCCACCCGGACGTCACAGTGCCGGCCGCGTGCGACGAGGTGTCCGTCCACGCCGTCGGCAGCCGCTCGTGGGAGCCCCCCGTCAACCGCTACGTCCGCGAGTGCATCGCCGGGGCGGACGGCCCCCGCGGGCGGGACTTCCGCCTGCGGTGGTCCGCCTCGCTCGTGGCCGACGCCTCGCGCATCCTGACCCGAGGCGGCGTGTTCCTCCACCCCCACGGGGCGAACACGCGCAACGGCGACCACCTGAGCCTCCTCACCGAGGTGAACCCGGTCGCCTGGATCGTCGAACGGGCGGGCGGCCGCGCGATCACCGGCCGGAACGACATCCTCGACCTCCAGCCCACCGGGATCGACCAGCGCGTGCCCCTGCTGTTCGGCTCGCGCGACGAGGTGGACCGGCTGCACTCCCACCACATCGACTACACCGAGGGACGCGACGGCGCGGACGACGAGCAGCCGCTCTTCACCACCCGTTCGCTGTTCCGCTGACAGGAGGCCCTCCATGTCCACCCGACACCCAGTCGTCGCCATCACCGGCTCCTCCGGGGCCGGCACCACCTCCGTGACCCGCTCGTTCTCCAACATCTTCCGGCGCGAGAAGCTGACGGCGGCGATGATCGAGGGCGACTCCTTCCACCGGTACGACCGCGCCGCCATGAAGGTGGCGGCCGCCGAGCAGGCTGCCGCCGGCAACAACCACTTCAGCCACTTCGGGCCCGAGGCGAACGAGTTCGCCGAGCTCGAGACCCTCTTCCGCACCTACGGCGAGACCGGGACCGGCCGGCACCGGCACTACCTCCACGACGCCGGCGAGGCCGCGCCGTGGGGCCAGGAACCCGGCACGTTCACGCCGTGGGAGGAGCTGCCGCCGTCCGACCTCCTGTTCTACGAGGGCCTCCACGGCGCCGTCGTCACCGAGACGGTCGACGTGGCCCGGTACGCGGACCTCCTGGTCGGGGTGGTGCCGATCATCAACCTGGAGTGGATCCAGAAGCTGATCCGGGACAAGGCGGCTCGCGGGTACTCCACGGAGGCGGTGGTGGACACGATCCTGCGGCGGATGCCGGACTACATCAACTACATCACCCCGCAGTTCTCCCGCACCCACGTCAACTTCCAGCGCGTGCCCACCGTGGACACCTCGAACCCGTTCATCGCCGAGGACATCCCCACGCTCGACGAGAGCTTCGTGGTGATCCGTTTCGCGAACCCGAAGGGGATCGACTTCCCGTACCTGCTCGCCATGATCCACGACTCGTTCATGACGCGCCCGAACGTCATCACCGTGCCCGGCGGGAAGATGGAACTGGCGATGCAGCTCATCTTCACCCCGATGATCCTGCGGCTGATGGAGAACAGGCGGCGCGCGGCGGCACTGTGATCACAGCCGGCCCCGCGCGGGCTGGTTGTGCGCCGGAGTTGGGCATAGCATGGCCGGTCGGAAGTGAATCGACCGCTAGGACGTGAACATGGGTGCTCACGACGCACCACAATGGCTGCTCTCCGCGTTCATCCGAACGGTGACCGCGCTCGGGGCCACCGCCCCCCGGGAGCAGGTCGAGGCCACCGGCCGGGCCCTCATGGGCCGCTGGTGCACCGACGACCGGCACCACCACGACGTCACCCACCTCGTCGCCGTGCTCGAGCGGGTGGACTCCCTCGCCCAGGAGACCCACAACCCCGATGTGGTGCGCATCGCCGCGTGGTACCACGGCGCAGTCTTCGACACCCGGCAGTACAGGGGGATCCGCATCGCCGGGGAGAACAAGCCCGCCTCCGCGGTGCTCGCCCGGGACCAGCTCCGCGAGCTCGGCGTGCCCGAGCAGACCGCACAGCGCGTCCACGACCTCATCCTCAACCTCACCCGGCACGACGCCGACCACTCCGACGTGGACGCCATGGCGCTGTGCGACGCGGACCTGGGCACGCTCGCCGTCGACCCGCGCCGGTACAAGTCGTACCGCAAGCACGTCCGTGAGGAGTTCGCCCACATCCCGGCACGGGACTACGTGGAGGCCCGGATCGCGATCGTGAGCCACCTGCTCGCCCGCCGGACGATCTTCACGAGCCCGCTCGCCTCCGCCTGGGAGGAGCCCGCCCGCCAGAACCTCACGGCCGAGTTGGTGCGCCTGAAGGCGGAGCTCGCCGAGCTCCCGCCGCGCGAGGTGGACGACGACGCCCCCTCGGCGCCGTCCGCCCCGGAGCCCGAACCGGTGCCCTCCACCGGGCAGGCGCCGGCCTCGCGGTTCGGCCGGGAACCCACCGGGACGATCCCGGTGGTCTCCGCGGTCACGCACCACCAGCCCGCCACCCTCGAGGACTCCGACGGCCGCCCCGTCCCCGCGATGGTCCCCGTGACCCCGCCGTCGACCTCCACCCCGGAGCTCCCCGATGAGGACGACGACACCGCCGAGGTGGTGGGCGTGCCCTTCGAGGACCGGAAACGGGAGTCGCACCCCTCCGAACTGGAGATCACCTCGGCGATGGAGCGCGTACCCCAGAGCTTCCGGGACGTGCCTCGCAAGGCGGCCACGGCGTCCACGTCGGCACCCTCGGGCTCCTCCGCCCACTCCGCTCCCTCCGCCGCCTCGCCCGGCGTCGCCCCGTCCACGGACCGCGATGACGACAAGGAATCCACAGGCACGCTCTTCCGCCCCGTCGACCGCTGACCCGTCCCCGTAGCGTCGTTCCCGTCCGCACACCCAGCGAAGGGAACGCCCATGAAGTACACCGTCGACTCCTCCGAGGTGGCCCAGGCCGCCGCCCGCACCCGCGCCTCCGCCGCCGCCGTCCATGCGGAGGTGGCCGCCATGATGGCCCACCTCCTCGCCCTCCAGGGCAGCTGGACGGGCCCCGCCGCCGCGGCGTTCGGGGACCTCGCGCAGCGCTGGCGGCTCACCCAGCAACAGGTCGAGTCCATGCTCGAGCAGATCTCGCTCGCACTGGGCACGGCGGCGACCGCCTACGCGGACGCCGAGAGCGCCAACGCCCGCATGTTCACCGTCTGATCGTGGAACGGCGAACGGGGCGGACCCCCACGAAGGAGGTCCGCCCCGTCCTGTGCCACGGGTGGGAGGCGGGCGTCAGAAGCCCATGCCCCCCATGTCGTCCCCGCCACCGCCGGGCATCGGCTGGTGCTTCTCGGGCTTGTCCGCCACGACCGCCTCGGTCGTGAGGAACAGCGCCGCGATGGAGGCAGCGTTCTGCAGGGCCGAGCGGGTCACCTTGACCGGGTCCGCGACGCCCGCGTGGAGCAGGTCCTCGTACACGCCGGTCGCGGCGTTGAGGCCGTGACCCACGGGGAGCGAGCGGACCTTCTCCGCCACGACGCCGCCCTCGAGGCCGGCGTTGATGGCGATCTGCTTGAGCGGGGCCTCCACGGCGACCTTGACGATGTTCGCGCCGGTCGCCTCGTCACCCTCGAGCTCGAGAGTGGCGAACGCGTCCTTGGCGGCCTGGATGAGGGCCACGCCACCACCGGCGACGATGCCCTCCTCGACGGCGGCCTTGGCGTTGCGCACCGCGTCCTCGATGCGGTGCTTGCGCTCCTTGAGCTCCACCTCGGTGGCCGCACCCGCCTTGATGACGGCGACGCCGCCGGCGAGCTTGGCGAGGCGCTCCTGGAGCTTCTCGCGGTCGTAGTCCGAGTCCGACTTCTCGATCTCCGCGCGGATCTGGGCCACGCGGCCCTCGAGCATCGCGGGGTCGCCCGCGCCCTCGACGATCGTGGTCTCGTCCTTGGTGACGACGACCTTGCGGGCCTGGCCGAGCAGGTCGAGGTCGGCGTTCTCCAGCTTGAGGCCGACGGTCTCGGAGATGACCTGGCCGCCGGTGAGGATCGCCATGTCCTGCAGCATCGCCTTGCGGCGGTCGCCGAAGCCGGGGGCCTTGACAGCCACGGACTTGAACGTGCCGCGGATCTTGTTGACCACGAGGGTGGCCAGCGCCTCGCCCTCGACGTCCTCGGAGATGATGAGCAGCGGCTTGCCGGACTGGATGACCTTCTCCAGCAGCGGCAACATGTCCTTGACGTTGGAGATCTTGGACTCCACGAGCAGGATGTACGGGTCCTCGAGGACCGCCTCCTGGCGCTCGGGGTCGGTGACGAAGTACGCCGACAGGAAGCCCTTGTCGAAGCGCATGCCCTCCGTGAGCTCGAGCTCGAGGCCGAGGGCGTTCGACTCCTCGACGGTGACGACGCCCTCCTTGCCGACCTTGTCCAGCGCCTCGGCGATCAGGTCGCCGATCGACTGGTCGCCGGCGGAGATGGCCGCGGTCGCCGCGATCTCCTCTTTGGTCTCGACCTCCTTGGCGGAGGACAGCAGGCGCTCGGTGACGGCGTCGACGGCCTTCTCGATGCCGCGCTTCAGCGCGATCGGGTTGGCGCCGGCGGCCACGTTGCGCAGGCCCTCGCGCACGAGCGCCTGGGCGAGCACGGTGGCGGTGGTGGTGCCGTCACCCGCGACGTCGTCGGTCTTCTTGGCGACCTCCTTGACGAGCTCCGCGCCGATCTTCTCGAACGGCTCCTCGAGCTCGATCTCCTTGGCGATGGAGACGCCGTCGTTGGTGATGGTGGGGGCGCCCCACTTCTTCTCGAGCACCACGTTGCGGCCCTTGGGGCCGAGGGTGACCTTCACGGTGTCGGCGAGGATGTTGAGGCCCCGCTCCATCCCGCGGCGGGCCTCCTCGTCGAAGGCAATGATCTTTGCCATGAGGTAGTTTCCTCCGGTTGGGGTGGCTCGTCTGGTGCCCGCGACGGACGACGACCGTCCGCGGCGTTCTGGTCACGCCGGGCGGTACGCCTCACCGACAAGCCGGTGTTCACTTATCACTCTCAGGGCGAGAGTGCTAACAGCGATCTTGGCACTCTCACCCCGAGAGTGCAAGCGGCGTCCCCGGGGTCCGGGCCCTGTGTAGGATCGCCGCGTGGTGGAGGCCAGGGGACGCGCCGCGATGGCCACGGGCGCTCTCGCCCTCGTCGTCGCCGGTGCCCTCACCGCGGCCGGGACGCGGCCCGTCGCCCCGCCTCCCTCGCTGCTCCTCGATGGCGTCGTCGTCCTCGCACGCGACGGCGAACCCGTGGTGGCCGCGGTCCCGCCATGGTCCGGGGCGGCCTACGCGGAGTCCTCCCGCGTGCCCGCCGCGGACCGGCGCCTGGCGGCCCGCGGCCTCGCCGTCGCCCAGCGGGCGTGGCTCGAGTCCGGCGCCCTCCCCGGGCGGGGCGGCCCGTGGGAGGAGATGGTGAGCGGCGCGCTGCTGGACCTCCACGTGCTCGACGGCGCCACCTTCACCTCCGGCCAGGTCGCGAAACCGGGGGCGGTGGTGGCGGCGTGGATCCCGCTGTGGCGGCTCGTGTGGCCGCGGGACGCCTCGTACGTGGCGGTCGCGCTCGCGCGCACGGGGCACGGCGAGGACGCCGTCGAGGTGCTCGAGTTCCTCCAGTCCCAGCAGCGCCCGGACGGGTCGTTCGCCGCACGGTCGCTGGCGACCGGCGGGCCGGTCGGGGACGGGCGGCGCGACCAGCTCGACGCCGCCGGGTACGTCCTGTGGGCGACCCGGCTCGTCGACGCCGCGGTGCCCGGGACGCGGGACCGCCTCGACCCCCTCGTCACCCGCGCGACCGCCCACCTCATGGCGGCGACGGCGGACGGGCTGCCCGCGCCGTCGTCGGACTCGTGGGAGCTCGCCGAGGAGCGGGTGACGGTCGGGACGGCCGCCGCAACCCTCATGGGGCTGGACTCGGCAGCCCTGCTCACCGGCGATCCCCTGGTGGCGGCGCGGCGCGACCGCCTGCGCCGGGAGGTGGTGGAGGCGTTCGGCCCCACCGGCTACCAGCGCTACGCCACCACGGCGGGTTCGCTCGTCTCGGCCGGCCGGCAGGGCGCCGACGCGAACGTGGCCCTCCTCCTGCCGCCGTTCCAGTCCGAGCCTGTCCCCGGCGCGTCGGCCGCGTGGGAGGCCTCCGTGCGTCTCCTGCGGCAACCGGCCGGTGGCCTCGCGCCGGGCGAGGGGTGGCGCAACGACGGCGTCTCCTGGACGCCGCAGACCACCCTGTACGCCTGGGTGGCAGCCGAGAACGGCTCCGGCGACCTGGCGGCCGATCTCCTGGACTGGACGGCGGCGCACCGGACGGCCTCGGGAGCGATCCCCGAGAAGGTCACGGCCGAGGGCGAGCCCCGGTCGGTGGCGCCACTGACGTGGTCGGCCGCGAACGTGGTGCTCGCAGCCGACGCGCTGGACCGGCTACTCCTGGAAGTCGCCCCGCAGGACGACGACGAGTGAGTCGGTCGCCGAGGCCAGCTCGACCATGAGGTCGATGCCCAGCTCCACGCCGATCGCCTGGGCGGTGGGCGCCAGCTCGGCGTTGTTGTAGTAGATCGTCGTGTTCGTGGGCTGGGCGCTCGCGTAGTTGCCCGCGGTCACGGCGGTGAAGCCGGCCTCGGTGAGCCGGTCGGCGGTGCGGCCCGCGATGCCCGCGATCCCGGCGCCGTTCAGGACCGCGACGGGTGCGTCGAGGGCGACCTGCTCCGCGGCCTCGGTGGGCGTCGGGCTCGGCTCGGGGGTGGGCGTGGCGGTGGCGGTCGCCTCGGGCGTGGGCGACGCCGTCGCGGGCGCCGACGCCGTCGCGGAGGCGGTGGTGGCCGGCGCCGAGGGCGAGGCGACCGGGCCGCCGTCGCCGTCCTCGTTCAGGAGGGAGAGGATGCCCCATGCGAGGAGGGGGGCCGCGACGATCACGATCAGGAACGGCAGGAGGCGACGGAACGCGCTCTCGGCCTGACGGTGGACACCCTTGGGCCCGCGGTCACGCGCGGCGATGTCGAACTCGTCCTCCGGATAACGACTCATGCGACCTAGACTAACGGGCCCCGCTACCCCGAGAGACGACGCGCCGAGCGCTCGCGGTGCCGTTCCTGGCGCATGCGCCGCAGCCGCTTCACGAGCATGGGTTCGGCCGCGAGCGCGGCGGGATTGTCGAGGAGGCCGTTCAGCACCTGGTAGTAGCGGGTGGCGGACATGTCGAACAGCTCGCGGACGGCCGATTCCTTCGCCCCGGCGTACCGCCACCACTGCTTCTCGAACTGGAGGATGCGCACCTCGGTCTCGCTGAGCCCGCCGGGTTGCGCCGTTCCGGCCCGTTCCGCCAATGCCTCGCTCATGTGGCCTCCTTCTGGGGAGAGTGTACGGGCGAATCACAGCGATGTCATTCGCCCGGGCGCGCCCGGCCCCTGCCACGCCGAGACACGCCCCGCCCCGTCCCCCGCCCCGCGGCAGGTAGCCTCGGAGGGTGGCGCTGGACAACGTGATGCACCCCTCGTGGGCCGCGGCGATGGCACCCGTGGAGGCCCGGATCCACGAACTGGGGGACATGCTCCGGCGTGAGGTGGCCGCCGGGAACGGGTACCTGCCCGCCGGGACGGACGTGCTCCGTGCCTTCACCTACCCGCTGGAGGGGGTGAAAGTGCTGATCGTCGGGCAGGATCCCTACCCGACGCCCGGTCACCCGATGGGGCTGTCCTTCTCGGTGCAGCCGCACGTCCGCCCGATCCCCCGCTCGCTGGCGAACATCTACCGGGAGTTGCGCGACGATCTCGGCATCGACCCCGTCCCCCACGGGGACCTGACCCCCTGGAGCGAGGAGGGCGTCATGTTGCTGAACCGGGTCCTGACCGTACGGCCGGGCGCGTCCGCCTCGCACCGCGGTCGCGGCTGGGAGCAGGTGACCGACCACGCCATCGCCACTCTGGTGGCCCGGAGTGCCCCGCTGGTGGCGATCCTGTGGGGCCGCGACGCCCAGACCCTCCGCCCGGCGCTCGGGGCGACGCCGGTCATCGCCTCCGCCCACCCCTCCCCGCTCTCGGCCCACGCGGGGTTCTTCGGCTCCCGCCCCTTCTCCCGCGCCAACGCCCTGCTGGCCGAGCAGGGCGCGAGCCCCGTGGACTGGAACCTCAGGAGGGACGGATGACGGCGTGGACGCGCATGGTCTCCCTCGGTGACTCGTTCACCGAAGGGCTCCACGACGGGGACGACGACGCGCTCGTGGGCTGGGCGGACCGGCTCGCCGTGCACCTGGACCGCCGCCAGCCGGACGGACCCCCGCTGGAGTACGCCAACCTCGCCATCCGCGGCCGTCTGCTCGGCCAGATCATCGAGGAGCAGCTCCCGCGAGCCCTCGACCTCGAACCCGACCTGGTCACCCTGTGCGGCGGGGGCAATGACCTGCTGCGGCCCGGGGCGGACCCGGACGCGCTGGCGGCGCTCCTGGAGGCGGCCGTCGTCGACCTCCGCGGCCGTGGGATCGACGTGCTCGTCCAGACGCTCGTGGACCCGAAGGACTCCCCCGTGATCCGGCTGCAGCGTCCCCGGTACGGGGTGTTCAACACCTCGGTGTGGTCCCTCGCGCAACGCCACGGCGCCCACGTCCTGGACCTGTGGGGCATGCGCTCCCTGCGTGACTGGCGCATGTGGTCCTCCGACCGCATCCACCTGACCCCCGAGGGCCACGCGCGCGTGGCGCAGGGCGCCCTCGTCGCCCTGCACCTGGACCCGGACACCCCGGACTGGGACGACCCACTCGCCCCGCTGCCGCACCCGCCGCGCGTCGAGTGGCTGCGCGCGAACGCCCGCTGGGCGCGTGAGCACGGCCTGCCGTGGGTCCGGCGCCGCCTGCGCGGGGAGTCCTCCGGCGACGGCCGGCTCCCGAAGCGCCCGCTCCCGCTGCCGGTGCGCTGATCAGTCCCGGAGCATCTCCGCCACCGCGAAGGCCATCTCCAGGGCCTGCTGGTGGTTCAGGCGCGGGTCCACGAGCGTCTCGTAGCGGTCCGCGAGATGGTCGTCATCGAGGTCCTCGGCGCCGCCCAGCACCTCCGTGACGTCGTCCCCGGTGAGCTCGACGTGCAGGCCGCCCGGGTTGGTTCCCGCAGCGTCGTGCGCCTCGAAGAAGCCCCTGGCCTCGTCGAGCACGGTGGAGAAGCGGCGCGTCTTGTAGCCCGAGCCGGACACGATCGTGTTGCCGTGCATGGGGTCGCAGATCCAGGTGATCGGGACGCCGTGATCCCGCGCGGCCTCCAGCAGCGGCGGCAGCGAGTCACGGATCCGGTCGGCCCCCATGCGCGAGATGAAGGTGAGCCGGCCCTCCTCGCCGCGGGGGTTGAGTCGATCGGCGAGCGCGCGGACGTCGGCGGGCGTCGCCGTCGGGCCGAGCTTGACGCCGATGGGGTTGCGCACGTGGGAGAGGAGGTCCACGTGGGCGCCGTCGAGCTGGCGGGTCCGCTCCCCGATCCAGAGGAAGTGGGCGGAGCAGTCGTAGGCGTGCCCGGTCCGGGAGTCGATGCGGGTCAGCGCGCGCTCGTAGTCGAGGAGCAGCGCCTCGTGGGCGGCGTAGAACTCCACGGTGCGGATCGCGTCGAAGTCCACGCCCGCCGCTCCCATGAACCGCACGGCGCGGTCGATCTCGGCGGCCAGCACCTCGTAGCGGGAGTAGGAGGGGTTCCGCATGAAGCCCTTGTTCCACTCGTGGACGCGCCGCAGGTCCGCGAAACCGCCGTAGGTGAAGGCCCGGATGAGGTTCAGGGCGGAGGCCGAGGCGTGGTAGGCGCGCAGCAGCCGGTGGGGGTCCGGGATGCGCGATTCCGGGGTGAACTCGTGGCCGTTGACGGCGTCGCCACGGAACGCCGGCAGCTCGACGCCGTCGCGCACCTCGGTGTCCGCCGAGCGCGGCTTGGCGTACTGGCCCGCCATGCGCCCCACCTTGACGACGGGGAGGGACGCCCCGTAGGTGAGCACCACGGCCATCTGCAGGATCGTCTCGACCTTGCGCCGGATGTGGTCCGCGGTGTTCGCGGCGAAGGACTCGGCGCAGTCGCCGCCCTGCAGGACGAACGCCTCGCCCCGTCCGGCGGCCGCCATGAGTTCCCTCAGTCGGTCGGCCTCGCCGGCGAACACGAGCGGAGGGGAGGCCGCGAGCTCGTCCACGGCGCACCGGAGCGCCTCCGGGTCGCGCCAGTTCGGCTGCTGCACCCGGGGAAGGTCACGCCAATGGTCGAGCTGCGCCTGCAGCGTGGGATCCGCTTGCACTCTGCCTCCAGTCGTTGCTCGAGCCACCTATCGGACTCGAACCGATGACCGTCCGCTTACAAGGCGGGTGCTCTACCAACTGAGCTAAGGTGGCGCGCCGAAACGGCACCGGCGGCGCCGCCGCCGTGGACCATGGTAGCCCGTCAGTCCGCGGTGCCCCGGACCTCGTCCGCCAGCGCCCCGGCCTCCGGCCAGCCCAGGAACTCCTCACCGTCCACCAGGACCGTGGGGGTGCCCTGGAAGCCGTCGCGGCCGAACTGGCGGGTGGTCGCGGCCACCCAGTCGGCGAACTCGCCGTCGGGGATGCGCTCGACGACGTCCTGCGGCACCCCGACGGCGGCGGCCGTCGCCTGGATGTCGGCGACGGTGGGCTCCTCGACGGCGGAGGCGCCGGCGTCGACGGCCTCCTGCACCGCCGCGTCCCACAGGGTGAACAGCTCGGTGTGGAAGTCGAGGAACTGGGCGGGGGCGTACTCCGCGACGGTCGCGGCGGCGCCGGCAGCCAGGCCGGAGAAGTCGGAGTAGTTCCCGGAGCCGTCGAGGATCGCCACCGGGTGGAACCGGACCGTGGCCTCTCCCCCCGCCGCGAGGGTCTCGAGGTCGGCGGCGTTGACCGCCTCGAACTGGCCGCAGTAGGAGCAGGTGTAGTCGAGGTAGACCGAGACCTCGGGAGCGCCCTCGTTCGTGGTGCCGGCCTCCAGCGAGGAGCCGACCGGGATGCCCCCGGCCGCGTCGGAGCCCGCGGGCCGGGCCACGTCGTCGAGGGCCGAGCGCCCGCTCGAACTCACGATCGCCCACACGAGGGCGGCCACCGCGACGAGGCCGACGACGACGCCGACGATCACGATCAGGCGGTTCCGCTTCTCGCGCCGCTCCTGTTCCTCGCGCAGCTTGCGGGCCTGCTCGCGGGCGGCCTCGCGCCGCTGCTGCTTGGTCAGACGCTCATCGGTCGGCATGGGGTCTCCGTCGGTGGTGGGACGATCGCTGCCCCAGCGTACCCAACGCACGTTCCCCCGGTCACCCGCCGCCCGTGCCGCCGGCCGTCAGAGCACGAGCCACGTGGGGGTCGGGAGCGGCTGCCACACGGGAGCGGGGAACGAGCCCGTGACCGTGGCGACGGCGAAGCCGAGCCCCAGCAGCAGGCTGAGCACGCCGAGGGCGAACCGCATCGGCCGGTACGGCAGCAACGCGGCCACGAGGGAGCGTGCACCCTCACGGTGGACTCCGGCGCCGGGTCCGAACCAGGCCACCAGGAGCGCTACGACGGCGGCGATCCAGAGCAGGAGGTGGTCCCGCACGGGTTCCCACTGGCCGAGGGTCGCCGCGGGCAGGAGGAGGGAGGAGAGTTGGAGGACCACCCAGGCGGTGCCACCGGCGAGCAGGGCGAGGCCCGCCGTCGCCAGGGTGGCGCGGAGGAGGAACCAGGGAGAGGTGGCGACGGCGCGCCACGCGTCTCCAGGCCGCGGACCACGCCGCAGGCGGGCGGCCCGCATGGACCGGCGGGCGTGGCCGACGGTGCCCGTGAGGAGCAGCAGCGCCAGCAGCACGAGGATCGCGACCCCGGGCCAGATCCCCGCTGCGGCGGCGAGGAAGAACCCGAGTGCGGCGACGGTGGCCCGTTGCGGTGCCGCGGGTCGCGCCCACGGCGGGGGCTCCTGCCACGGGTCCGGCGGCTCGGACCCCGGAGTCGGGGCCACCTGCGTGGGAGGGAGCCACGCCGTCTCGTGACGCAGCGGCCCGACCGGCGGGACGACGTCCGGCCGGCGGCCCAGCCCCTGGTCCGGTTCCGGCCGGGCCACGGGCAGCACTCGGGTGGGGGGGTTGTTCGCCGCAGATGGAGCGGGTGACGCCGGCGTCACGAGCGTCGGGGGCGTCACGAGCGACGCGGGGGCAGCGGGAGTGACGAGCGTGGGGTCCGCGGGCACGACGCCGGCGCGGTCGTCCCCCCGCAGCCGCAGCGTGGCGAGCGCCTCCTCCAGGTCGGCGGCCCCCCACCGTCCGTCGATGACGGCGAGGACGGAGTGGGGGTCGAGCCGGTTGGCGGGCCGGGGCTGGAGCGCCGCCCACAGCGCCGTCGCGACGGGGGGCTCGACTCCTTCGAGGTCCACCTGCCCACGGGACATCCGGGAGATCACCGCCATCGAGGGTCCGCCCCCGAAGGGGCGGCGCCCGGTGGCCGCGAACGCGAGGACGGCGGCCCACGCCCACCAGTCGCACGCCGGGGTGGGTGGCGCGCCGTCGACCACCTCGGGGTCCAGGTACCCCGGCGTGCCCGCCACCATGCCCGTCTGGGTGAGCCGCACGTCGTCGGCCACCTGGGCGATCCCGAAGTCGATGATCACCGGTCCGGCTCCGCTGAGCATGACGTTGCCGGGCTTGAGGTCGCGGTGGACGACGCCGACGCGGTGGATGGCGTGCAGCGCGTCGGCGAGCCCGTGGGCGAGGGCGCGCAGCTCGTCGGGGGCGAACGGGCCGTGGGCGGCCACGTCGTCCTCCAGGGTGGGCCCGTCGATGAGCTCGGTGACGACGAACGCCTCGTCGTCCTCGACCTCGGCGTCGAGGACCCGGGCCACCCCCTTCCCGCGCACCCGGTGCAGGAGATCGACCTCGCGCGCGAGCCGCGCCCGCGCGGACGGATCGTGGGAGATCTGGGGGTGCAGGAGCTTCAGCGCCGCCGCCCGGTCCTCGCCGTCACGGACCTCGTAGACCGTGCCCATGCCGCCGGACCCGATGCGCCGCACCACGCGGTAGCCACCGATCTCCTGCATGGGGACAAGCCTCGCACACCGCCCTGGGGGCCTCACCGCCCGAAATGCGAGGAATTGCACTGCCCGAGCCCCTCGCGCCCCGGACCCGCGTGTGTCAGAATCACAGGTAACCAGCCCGCTGGCCGTGTCAGAGCAGACACCTGACACCTTTACGACGGATCGTCCGGCACGTACCTGCCGGTGAAGGGAAATTTCACTCATGGCATCTGTAACCTTCGACAAGGCCACGCGCCTCTACCCCGGCTCCGACCGCCCGGCGGTCGACAAGCTGGACCTCGAGATCGCGGACGGCGAGTTCCTCGTCCTCGTCGGCCCCTCGGGCTGCGGCAAGTCGACTTCGCTGCGAATGCTCGCCGGGCTCGAAGAGGTCAATGCCGGCTCGATCTGGATCGGTGATCGCGACGTCACCGACCTCCCGCCCAAAGACCGCGACATCGCGATGGTCTTCCAGAACTACGCGCTNNATCGCCATGGTGTTCCAGAACTACGCGCTGTACCCGCACATGACGGTGGCCGACAACATGGGCTTCGCCCTCAAGATCGCGGGCGTGCCGAAGGCCGAGATCCGCGAGCGCGTGGAGAAGGCCGCGAAGATCCTCGACCTGAGCCAGTACCTCGACCGCAAGCCGAAGGCCCTCTCCGGTGGCCAGCGGCAGCGCGTCGCCATGGGCCGCGCGATCGTGCGTTCGCCCCAGGTCTTCCTCATGGACGAGCCGCTGTCCAACCTCGACGCCAAGCTCCGCGTCCAGACCCGCACCCAGATCGCCTCGCTGCAGCGCAACCTGGGCGTCACCACGGTGTACGTCACCCACGACCAGACCGAGGCCATGACGATGGGTGACCGCATCTGCGTGCTGAAGGACGGACTCCTCCAGCAGGTCGGCACCCCGCGCGATCTGTACGACACGCCCAACAACGTGTTCGTCGCCGGCTTCATCGGCTCCCCCGCCATGAACATCGGCAAGTTCCACATCCAGGGCGACCAGGCCGTGCTCGGCGAGGCCTCGATCCCGCTCACCCGCGAGACGATCTCCGCCGCCGACAGCAAGGAGATCATGGTCGGGTTCCGGCCCGAGTCGCTCGACGTCGTCGAGGCCGGCACGCCGGGTGCGATCCCCGTCCAGGTGAACCTGGTCGAGGAACTCGGCTCCGACGCGTTCCTGTACGGCGAGCTGCAGGGCTCCAAGGAACTGCACGACTCGCTGGGCTCCGGCGAGGACTCCAGCCAGATCGTGGTCCGGGCCGACCCGCGCAAGGTGCCGCGCAAGGGCGATGTCGTCCACGTCAAGATCCGCGCCGGCGAGCAGCACAACTTCTCCGCCGCGAGCGGGGAGCGTCTGCCCTCCTAGCAGGACAACGGGAACGGGGAGTCGGCTGCGGCCGGCTCCCCGTTGCCGTGTCCGCCCGTACCCCTGACCGGGTGGGGGCCTGCCCCTAGACTGGGCCCGTGCCGTCCCGCCTGCAGATCACCTCCGCGACCCTCGACCCCGCCCTCCTCGACCTCCCGTGGACCACGCCCCTGGAGGAGTGGCCCGAGAGCGTGCTCGTCGCACTCCCCCGCGGCATCTCCCGCCACATCGTCCGGTTCGCGCGCATCTCCGACCAGGTGGTGGCGATCAAGGAGATCTCCGCCGAGGTGGCCTTCCGGGAGTACGAGATGCTCCGGTCGCTCACCCGCATCGGGGTGCCCTCGGTCCTCCCCGTCGCCGTGATCACGGGCCGGCACGCGTCCGACGGCGAGGAGCTGAACGCAGCCCTCATCACCCAGCACCTCGCCTACTCGCTGCCGTACCGCGCGCTCTTCTCGCAGGACATGCGCCCGGAGACCGCCACCCGGCTCATCGACGCCCTCGCCGTGCTGCTGGTGCGCCTCCACCTCACCGGGTTCTACTGGGGGGACGTCTCACTCTCCAACACCCTCTTCCGGCGGGACGCGGGCGCCTTCGCCGCCTACCTGGTGGACGCCGAGACCGGGGAGTTGCACGAGACGCTCACGGTGGGCCAGCGGACGTACGACGTCGACCTGGCCCGCACCAACGTGATCGGCGAGCTGATGGACCTCCAGGCGGGCGGGATCATCGCGGAGGACGAGGACACGATCGAGGTCGGCAACCGGATCGCCCACCGGTACGAGGAGCTGTGGAACGAGGTGACCGGGGAGGAGACCATCGAACCGGGCGAGCGGTGGCGGGTGTCCGCCCGCGTCAACCGGCTGAACGACCTGGGCTTCGAGGTGGACGAGCTGCAGATCTCCACCACGGAGGACGGGACGCGCGTGAGGATCCGGCCCAAGGTGGTCGACGCCGGCCACTTCCACCGCCAGATCATGCGGCTGACCGGCCTCGACGTCGGGGAGAACCAGGCCCGGCGCATGCTGAACGACCTCGACCAGTTCCGCGCCATGACCGGCAGGTCGGAGGACCCGATCGAGTTCGTGGCCCACGAGTGGCTCGCCACCGTCTACCAGCCCACCATCGCGGCCGTCCCGCGCGAGTTGCGCGGCCGCCTCGACGCCCCCCAGCTCTTCCACGAGATCCTCGAGCACAAGTGGTACCTCTCGGAACACCAGAAGCGGGACGTCCCCACCATCGAGGCGGCGCACTCCTACGTGGACACCCACCTGCGTGCGCTGCGCGACGAGAAGCTGTTCCTCGCCACCGACACCCGGGAGATCACGAGGGTGGACGGCTGACCTGCTCCCGCCGGCGCCGCCGGAACCACTCGTAGAGCGCCAGCTCGCCCAGGGCGTCGACGAGCAGGAGCACGCCCGTGGTCACCCCGGCCGCCCGCCACGGTCGCGCGGTCCGGGCGGCCCGCGCGAGCAGCAGCACGCCCGCGGCCCCCTGCGCGAGGCTGAGCGACCGCGCCGCCACCGGCCGTGACCGTTCGAAGGAGTCGGCGAACTCCACGAGCCTCAGCTCGGACACGTCATCGACGGCGGAGCCGAGCGAGGTCCGCAGCGCGGCCACCGGGCCCGCCGGTTCGACCACGTGCGCCCCCGGCACGTCCGCGGCCCGGCGGGTGCCCTCGACGAACTCCGCCAGCTCCGGGGCGAGGCCTAGGGCCTCCACCATGAGGCGGAACCCGTCCTCGGAGGGCGCCTCGAGCGCCGCCCGCACCCCGGCGAGGTCCGCGGCGGCGGTGGCGCTCGCGATGGCGCGCGCGTCGTCGTCGTCCGAGGCCAGGGCGTCCAGCCGCTCCCGAAGCTCGTCACCCGGCTCGGGGGTGCCGGGGACGATGACCCGGGTGGTGCCCCACGTCAGCGTGGTGGGCGCGTAGTCCTCGGTGTGGGCGACGACGGACCGGTCGCCGCTGTCGAGCATGAGCTGGACGACAGGGAGGGCCTCGTCGTCGAACCCCTCGAGCCCGGGGAAGATGGCGCCGGGTTCGGTGAGCACCACGGAGTTCGCCCCGGCGGGGACCACGGTGATGGGCTCCCCGACCGCGCGGGCGAGGGCGGGCAGCCGGTCGGCCGGCATGCTCGTGACGGTCAGGACCCGGACCCCCACACCACAGGCGTCCCCCTCGCCGCAGCCGCAGGACTCACCGTGCTCGTGGTCGTGATCGTGACCGTGGTCGTCGTCCTCCTCGTCCTCCTCGACCGCGATGTCCCCGAGGAGCACGTCGAAGCCGAAGCGCTCGGCGATGTCCTCCGCGAGGTCCTCGAGCTCGAGACCCGGCAGGAGGCGCGCGCCGGCGCCGGCGGTGGCGACCCGGCCGTCGTCGTTCGCGTACAGCCGTAACCCGACCAGGTAGGGGGCGCTCGGGTGGAACTCCAGGACCACGGGGATGGAGTGGCCGGAGAAGTACTCCTCCAGCTCCGCGCGGTGGGAGGCCGCATCCATCGCCAGGAGGGTGCCGTCCGTGCGCTGCCAGGTCATGGCTGGGCCTTTCGTAGTCGGGCGATCTCGTAGAGGCTGATGCCGGTGGCGACCGCTGCGTTCAATGATTCCACGGCGGAGGAGATGGGGATCGAGGCGATCACGTCGCAGGTCTCACGCACGAGCCGCGAGAGCCCGGCGCCCTCGGCGCCCGTGACCACCACGAGGGGACGGTCGGCGAGCCGGAGGTCACCGATGTCGGTGCTGCCCGCCCCGTCGAGGCCGACGACGAAGAAGCCGTCCCGCTTGAGGTCGTCCAGCGTCCGGACCAGGTTGGTGACGCGCGCGACGGGCACCCGGGCGACCGCCCCGGCCGAGACCTTCCACGCCGTCACCCCCACCCCCGCGGCGCGCCGCTGCGGGATGAGGACGCCGTCCACGCCGAACGCCCCCGCGTTCCGCAGCACGGCACCGAGGTTGTGCGGGTCCGTGACGCCGTCGAGGGCGACGAGGAGGGGCGGGCTGGAGACCCGCTCGCGCGCGGCGTCCACGAGGTCGTGCACGTCCGCGTACTCGTGGGGCGGGACGGCCACCGCGATGCCCTGGTGGGACTGGCCCTCCGCGACCGTGTCGAGGTCCGTCCGCGAGACCTCGAACATCGGGGTGCCGGTCTCCGTGGCCGCCTGGAGCACCTGCGAGACCCGCTCGTCGTTGGCGAGGCCGGAGGCCACGTACACGCTGTGCACCGGGATGCCGGACCGGACCGCCTCGTGGACCGCGTTCCGGCCCACCACGAACTCGGTGCCCTCCGGCAGGGCGCGCACCCATCCCGGGGTCCGCTTCTTCGGCCGGGCGGCCTCGCGACGTTCCGCCGCCGCCTTCTTCTGGTGGGCGGGGTGATGGACCCTGTCCTCCGCCCTGGGGGTGGGGCCGCGGCCCTCGAGACCCCGGCGGCGCTGACCGCCGGATCCGACCGTCGCACCCTTCTTGGAACCGCCCTTGCGCACCGCACCACGGCGGCCGGAATTTCCTGGCATCGTCTACCCCTTCAGGTACCAGCGGGCGCCGCCCACCGAGTCCTCGACGACCACACCGGCCGCGAGCAGGTCGTCCCGGATCGCGTCCGCGCGCGCCCAGTCCTTCTCGACCCGCGCCTCGACCCGCTCGGCGAGCAGGCGCCCGACCAGGGAGTCGAGCGCGGCGTGCGCCGCGCCGTCGCCCGCCTGGTCCCGCCACTGGGCGGCCAGCGGATCGAGGCCGAGCACGTCCAGCATGGCCCGGACGGCGGCCTGGGCGTCGCGGACATCCTCACGCACGCCGTCGGCGAGCGCGGTGTTGCCGAGCCGCACGTGCTCGTGGACGACGGCGAGCGCGGCCGCCGTGTTCAGGTCGTCCTCCATCGCCGTCACGAACGCGGGCGGGAGGGGGTGGGAGGCGACGTCGTCGACCTCTCCGGCGAACTCCACGGCGCGGAGGGCGAAGTTCGCGAAACGCTCCCAGTTCGCGGCCGCCTCGGCGACGGAGACCTCCGAGTACTCGACCATGGACCGGTAGTGGGCCGCGATCAGGGTGAGCCGGACGACGGGTGCCGGTGTGGTGCGCAGCACTTCGGAGACGATGAGGGAGTTCCCGAGCGACTTACTCATCTTCTCCCCGCCCATCGTCGCCCAGGCGGAGTGCATCCAGTAGCGGACGAAGCCGTAGCCGGCGGCCCGCGACTGGGCGAGTTCGTTCTCGTGGTGGGGGAAGCGCAGGTCGAGGCCGCCGCCGTGGATGTCGAACGTCTCCCCCAGGTAGCGGTGTGCCATGGCGGAGCACTCCAGGTGCCAGCCCGGCCGGCCGGCACCCCACGGGGTGTCCCACTGCGCCGTGCCGGGTTCGCCGGGTTTCGGGGCCTTCCAGAGAGCGAAGTCGCGGGGATCGCGCTTGTCCGTGGCGGCGTCGTCGTCCTCGCCGGCGTCCCCGCCCTGGTTCGTGAGCGCCCCGTACTCCGGGAAGGACGGCACGGAGAAGTAGACGTTGCCCTCGTCGCCCGCGTAGGCGTGCCCACGCTCGACCAGCCGCTGCATGAGATGCACCATCTCGGGGACGTGACCGGTGGCACGCGGTTCGTGGGTGGGGGGCAGCAGGCCGAGCGCGTCGTAGGCGGCGGTGAACTCGCGTTCGTGGCGGTACGCCCAGGCCCACCACGCGACGTCGTTCTCCGCCGACTTGGCGAGGATCTTGTCGTCGATGTCCGTCACGTTTCGGATGAGCGTGACCTCCACGCCGGCGCGCTCCAGCCAACGACGCAGGACGTCGAAGACGATCGCTGTCCGCATGTGGCCGACGTGCGGGGAGGACTGCACGGTGGCCCCGCAGACGTAGATCCCGACCCGGCCCGGCTGGAGCGGAACGAAATCCCGCACGCTGCGCGTGGCGGAGTCGTAGAGGCGAAGTCCCATGGGACGAGGGTATCGGCCGCGATGGCAGGACCCCTAACGCACGGGTTCCTGTCCAGCTGCCACGGGCAGGCGACACGGCTGCCATCCTGGCGCGCGCGTGCGCCGTCCCGTCGCCACGGCTGTTGTCCGGGCGGACGTGCCGACGCCGTCGCCACGGCTGCCGTCCGGCGCGCGGGCCGACTTGCGGGCCGTTGTGGCCGGGCGGGGCCGCGGCGTCCGATAGTTTGCGGGTGTGAGCATCAGCGACTCCCCACCGGATCCCTCCACCCCGAAGGCCGCGTCTCCCGAGGTGGTGGTGGGGTCGGCCCTCGCCGCGAACGAGGGCACGTCGAAGAAGAAGATCATCTCGTGGGCGATGTGGGACTGGGGAACACAGCCGTTCAACACGGTCATCACCACGTTCGTGTTCTCCGTCTACATCACGTCAGCGTCCTTCGGCTCCGAGAACTACACCTCACAGTCGCTCGCCACCTCGACCACGATCGCCGGCCTCTTCATCGCGCTCCTCGCGCCCGTCCTCGGGCAGAACTCCGACCGCCGCGGGGCGAAGCTGAAGTCGTTGCGCTACCTCACCTGGGCGCTGGCGGCGATCTCCGCGTCGCTGTACGTGGTCCGGCCGGATCCCTCCTACCTGTGGGTGGGCCTCATCCTGCTCGGCGTCGGATCGGTGGTGGGCGAGATCGCGGGCGTCAACTACAACGCCCTCCTCGACGACGTCGCCACGGAGAAGAACGTCGGACGGGTGTCCGGGTTCGGCTGGGGCATGGGCTACCTCGGGGGAATCCTCGTGCTCCTCCTCATCTACTTCCTGTTCATCCAGCCCGACGTGGGCCTCTTCGGCGTCACCGGGGAGGACGGGATGGACATCCGCGTCTCGATGCTCGTGTGCGGGCTGTGGACCCTCGTGTTCACGCTCCCCACCTTCCTCAACCTCAAGGAACGGCCGCGCACCAACATCACGCCGGCCACCGGGGTCATCGACTCGTACCGCGAGCTCTGGCGGTCGGTGAAGCGCATCTGGCGGGCCTCCCCCCACACCATCTACTTCCTCCTCGCCTCCGCCCTGTTCCGCGACGGACTGGCCGGCGTGTTCGCCTTCGGCGCCGTGATCGCTGCCGGGACCTTCGGGTTCACCGCCGGAGAGGTGATCATCTTCGGTGCGGCGGCGAACATCGTGGCCGGGCTCAGCACCATGGCCTTCGGGCTCCTCGACGACCGGATCGGGCCCAAGCGGGTCATCATCATCTCGCTGGCCGCCCTGGTGGTGCTGGGCATCAGCATCTTCTTCCTGTACGACCGTGGACCGATCGTCTTCTGGATCTCCGGCATGCTCATGACCATGTTCGTGGGTCCGGCACAGTCCGCCTCCCGCACCTTCCTCGCCCGGCTCATCCCGGTGGGCCGCGCCGGCGAGATCTTCGGCCTCTACGCGACCACGGGCCGGGTGGTCTCCTTCCTCTCGCCGGCGGCGTTCGGGCTCATGATCGGCCTCGGCGTCGTGGTGACAGGGAAGGAGAACACCCAGTACTGGGGAATCCTCGGCATCGTGGTGGTTCTGCTCGCGGGCCTGCTCGTGATGATCCCCGTCAAGGAGAAGCAGCAGCAGATCGGCTGACGGCCCGGCGGCACGCGCTCCCATGCCCGGCTCGGGTGACCCCTACTCGTGCGACGCTTCCTGCCCTGCCCGGCACGCCCAACCCTCGCCGACCCACTGGGTCCTCAACCCCTCGCCGACCCGCTGCGTCCAACCCCTCGCCGACCCGCTGGGTCCAACCCCTCGCCGACCCGCTGCGTCCAACCCCTCGCCGACCCGCTGCGTCCAACCCCTCGCCGGCGTCTCCGCCCCGAAACCCTCCAGCACGATCCCAACTGCGCCCGCAGAACGATCCTGCGCCCGCCGTTGGTGAAACGAGCCAGCCCGGCGGGCACCAAGAGCGCCCGCAGAACGATCCTGCGCCCGCCATCGGGGAGCAAGCCTGCGCCAGCGGCACCAACGGCGCCCGCAGTACGATCCTGCGGGTCTGATGCAGCTCGTCCCGTTCCACAACAGCGGGCGCCGAATCGTCCAGCGCACGCAGAACGGTTCTGCGCATGGCATACCACCCGCCAGAACGTTCTGCGGGCGCTCTTGGGGACACAAGCCAACACTGCGGGCGCTCTTGGGGACACAAGCCAACACTGCGGGCCCTCTTGGGGACACAAGCCAACACTGCGGGCGCTCTTGGGGCGCAGCCCAACACCGCGAGCCCCGGCGAAACCCAGCCCAACACGGCGGAGCCCCGCGAACCCCAGCCGCGACCGCAGGCCCGACAGAGCTCGAGCGAGACCTGTTGTGGCGCCCCTCACGGCGCGGGAGACTGGGGGCATGGAGAGAACTGACAGGTTTGACCATGACATGACGACCGGGATCCTCGACGACCCCACTCCCCCGTGCCTCTCGCTCATGCAGCCGACGCACCGGCGCGTGACCGAGAACGACCAGGATCCGATCCGCTTCCGCAACCTGGTGAAGGAGCTGGAGGCCGGGCTGCTGGAGCGGCTGCCAAAGGCTGAGGTCCAGGCCCTGCTCGAACCGTTCCACGACCTCGCCGCGGACCGCGACTTCTGGAACCACAACCATGACGGCATCGCCGTTCTCGCCAACCAGGACCTGTTCCGCGTCTACCGGTTGCAGTATCCCGTGCGGGAACGCGCGGTGGTGGCCGACAGCTTCCACGTCAAGCCCCTCCTGCGCACGCTACAGGCGACCGACCACTTCCAGGTGCTCGCCCTCAGCCGGGAGGACGTCCACCTCTACGAGGGTTCCGAGTCCTCCATGGACGAGGTGCCCCTCCACCCGGACGTTCCCCGCACCATCACCGATGCCCTCGGCGACCAGCTGACCGAGCGCTTCACCAACTTCCACGCCGGTGGTGGCGGAACGGCCATCCACCACGGCCACGGCGGCAGGGGGGACCAGCTCGACCTCGACGCGGAACGCTACTTCCGTGCCGTGGACCGTGCGGTGACCGAGCACCACAGCAAGCCCTCCGGCCTGCCCCTGATCCTTGCCGCGCTGCCGGAGCACCACCACATGTTCCGGGAGGTGAGCCGCAACCCCCACCTCGTCGGCGAGGCCCTACCGGTGCACCCGGACGCCCTCGGCTCGCTGGACGAACTGCGGAGGCGTGCCCTCGACCTGTTCGAACCCCACCGGAGGGCCCGCCTCGCGGAGCTCTCCGAGCGCTTCGGCACGGCGCGTGCCAACGGCTCCGGGGACGAGGACCCGGCGGCCATCGCCCGCGCGGCGGTTGCCGGACGGGTGGACACCCTGCTCCTGGAGGAGGGCCGCGAGTATCCCGGCCACGTGGACCCCGCCACGGGTGAGGTGGATCCCGACGGTGCGGACGACGTGCTCGACGACCTCGGACAGATCGTCACCTCGATGGGCGGCACGGTCCTGCTCGTGCCCGCGGAGGCGATGCCCACCACGTCAGGGGCGGCGGCGATCCACCGCTACTGAACGGGCCCGTCGCTGCCGACGGCGTACACGAGCGCGGTGGCGACGGCGGCCAGCCCCTCCGCCCTCCCGGTGAAACCGAGGCCGTCCGTCGTCGTCGCGCTCACGGCCACGGGCGCGCCGAGCGCCGCCGTCATGGCGTCCCTGACCTCGTCCCGGCGCGGGCCGAGACGCGGCCGCACGCCGATCACCTGGACGGCGGCGTTGCCGATCTCCCATCCCGCAGCACGCACGAGCCGGGCCGCTTCGCGCAGCAGCACGGCGCCGGACGCCCCGGCCCACTCCGGCCGGGCCGTCCCGAAGTGCGAGCCGATGTCCCCGAGCCCGGCGGCGGAGAGGATGGCGTCGACGACGGCGTGTGCGGCGACGTCGCCGTCGGAGTGGCCCTCGAGCCCCGTCTCCCCCGGCCACTCCACGCACCCGAGCCACATCGCCCGGCCGGAGTCGAGACTGGCGAAGGCGTGGACGTCGGTGCCGATCCCGACACGCGGCAGCGGCGTCACGGCCGCACTCCCGCGGCGAGCCAGCCCGCGGCGACCTCGAGGTCCCGCGCAGTGGTGATCTTCAGCGCCTCGGCACTCCCGGGCACCACCCAGACGGTCTCGCCGAGGGCCTCGACGAGGCCGGCGTCGTCCGAGGCGGACCCGTCGGGGGCGGCCGCGTGGGCTCGCTCCAACAGCGCGCGCTCGAAGCCCTGGGGGGTCTGGACGGCCCGGAGCCGGGCCCGGTCGGGGGTGGCGCGCACGCGTTCGGGCTGACCCGGCCCCGCCGGCTCGACCTCCTTCACCGTGTCGACGACGGCGAGGCCCGGCACGACGGCGCGGTGACCGCTCCGGACGGCCGCCACCACGGCGTCGAACAGTGCGGACGGGGTGAGGGCGCGGGCGGCGTCGTGGACCAGCACGACGTCGGCGTCCGCCGGGACGGCAGCGAGCCCGGCCGCCACGGAGGCCTGCCGGTTGTCACCCCCTGGCACGACGACGGCGCCGAACGGCTCGGCCAGCGTGCGCGCCTCGCGCAGGTGGCCGGCGGGGGCGGTCACGACGAGGTGGTCCGCGACGGACGACGCACCCCGCAACGCGTGGACGAGCAGGGGCTCACCGGCGAGGGGTGCGAACGCCTTCGGCAGGGCATGCCCGAGGCGGGTCCCCGAACCGGCGGCGGTGACGATGACCGCGACCGACACCGTCAGGACGCGAGGACGGAGTTGATGCGCTCCTTGGCCTGCTCCTCGGAGGCGTTCTCGGCCAGTGCGATCTCGGACTCGAGGATCTGGCGGGCCTTGGCGAGCATCCGCTTCTCGCCCGCGGACAGGCCGCGGTTGGACTCGCGGCGCGAGAGGTCACGGACGACCTCGGCGACCTTGATGACATCCCCGGAGGCGATCTTCTCGACGTTCGCCTTGTACCGGCGGGACCAGTTGGTGGGCTCCTCCGTGTACTCGGCGCGCAGGACCTCGAACACGCGCTCCAGGCCCTCCTTGCCCACCACGTCCCGGACGCCCACGATGTCCACGTTCTCCGCCGGGACCTCGATCGTCAGATCCCCCTGTGCCACCCGGAGCCGCAGGTAGAGCTTCTCCTCGCCGCGGATCTTGCGTGTGCGGATGTCCTCGATGAGGGCCGCCCCGTGATGGGGATAGACGACGGTTTCTCCGACGGCAAAGGTCATGTGAGGCTTCTCCCTGATGGTCGTGAACAACACAATTCTAACATGGCCCGTACACGCCCCCATCGGGTAGGGTTCGCCCCCGAGCGGCATGGACCTCGGCCCGGATGCTCGCGCGGTGCACCTCCGGTAGTGTGCCCCTCACGGACCGCCTCGCACCCCAAGGAGACACCATGCCCCGTCGCGCCGCCCGCCTCGGTGCCCTCGCCGCCGCCGCCGTGCTCTCGCTGAGTGCCTGCGGGTGGTCCAGCCCCATCCGGACCCAGGAGATGTACGCCCCCTCCGACGGCATCCGCCTCGACCTCGCGGAGGACGTCCGGGTGGAGAACCTCATAGTGCTGACGGGCGGCAACTTCGCTGACGGCTGGGTGCTCGGATCCGTGGCCAACGACCGGAACACCGAGGTGACGGTGACCGTCGAGGTGGCGGGGGCCTCCGAGGACGTGACGGTCGCCCCCGGTACGGCCGAGGAGGTGGCCTTCGAGGTCGCCTCGCTCGACGAGCCGGCCGGCGCCATGACGCCCGCCACGCTCGTGTTCGAGGGGACGGCCACGCGGGATGTCCCGGTGCTCGACGCCGAACTCTCGCCCTACGACGTGGCCGAGCCGCCGCGCTGACCGATCCGCCGCGCTGACCGTGCGTCAGCCGCGCGGTTCCACCATCTTGTACCCGAGGCCGCGCACGGTCTCGATGAGGCCCGGGTGCCCCGGGTCGTCCTCGATGCGTGCCCGCAGCCGCTTGACGTGCACGTCCAGGGTCTTGGTGTCGCCGACGTAGCCCGGCCCCCACACGCGGTCGATGATCTGGCCGCGGGTGAGGACCCGTCCGGCGTTGCGCAGCAGGAACTCGAGGAGCTCGAACTCCCGCAGCGGCAGCGCCAGCGGCTCCCCGCGGAGCAGCACCTCGTGACGGTCCACGTCCATCGTCAACGGCCCCACGCGAAGCACGGTCTCCTCCTGCTCGGCCGGTGCGGTGCGGCGGAGCACGGCGTTCATGCGGGCCACCAGCTCACGGTACGAGTAGGGCTTGGTGACGTAGTCGTCCGCCCCGATCTCGAGGCCCACCACCTTGTCGATCTCCCCGTCCTTCGCGGTCACCATGATGATGGGCACCCGGGATCGCGCCCGGATCGCCCGGCACACCTCGATGCCGGACATCCCCGGGAGCATGAGGTCGAGGAGCACGAGATCCGTCTCCTCCGTGAGCGCCGTGAGCGCCTCGGGGCCGGTGGCAACGGCGACCACGTCGAACCCGTCCCGGCCGAGCTTGAAGGCGAGCGGGTCACGGTAGGCGGCCTCGTCCTCCACGAGCAGGATCCTCACGCCGCGCTCCTTCCGTCGGTGACCTGGGGGATCACGAGGGTGAAGGTCGACCCGCGTCCCTCCTTGGACCACAGTGTCACCTCACCTCCGTGGTCGGCGGCGATGTGCTTGACGATGCTGAGGCCGAGGCCGGTTCCCCCCGTGTCACGCGAGCGCGCCTCGTCGAGCCGGTAGAAGCGTTCGAACACGCGCGACTGCGCCTCCGCGGGGATGCCCATCCCCTGGTCGACGACAGCGATCCGCACCATCCCCTCGGCCGCCTTCACGCCGATCGAGACCCTCCCCGCGCCGGGTGAGTACCGGATCGCGTTGTCGAGGAGGTTCCGGACGGCCGTCGTCAGGAGAGCCTCGTCGCCGTAGACGCGCAGCCCCCGCTCGCCGCCCCGCACCAGCGAGATCCCGTGGGTCTCGGCGGCGACACGGACGCGGTCGAGGGCCTCCTCGACGACGTCGTCGACCTGCACCAGCTCCGCCTTGACGAGGGCGTCCGGCTCCTGCAGGCGGGACAGGTCGATGATCTCCTGCACGAGGGTGGCGAGGCGGGNNCAGCTCGTGCGAGACGTTGGCGACGAAGTCCCGGCGGGTCTCGTCGAGCCGGCGGGCCGCCGTCTGGTCCCGGGCCAGGATGAGCACCCGGTCGCGGGCGAGCGGCGCCACCGAGACGTGCATGTGGAGCACGCCCGCCTGGTCGGAGGGACCGCGCCGCAGCACGAGGTCCTCCTCCTGCGAGGTGCGCCGCTCCCGGAACAGCTCGACGAGGGCCGAGAGCTGGGGATGGGCGAGTCGGTCGGCGAGCACGAGGTGGAACTGGAGCGCCCGGACGTTGGCACGGACCACGTCACCCCGGCCGTCGAGGACGACGGCGGCGTCCGGCACGGCCGCGAGCATCCGGGCCTCGTCCTCGCTCACCGGACCGCTCTCGGACATGTGCTCGGAACGCCGCTCCCGCTCGCTCACGTGGAACGCGAGGGTGGCCACCGCACCGACGAAGAGGCCGAGCAGGGCGGCGACGATCACGTCCAGTCCGGTTCCCACATGCCACACTCTAGGGGACGCCGCGGCCCCTTCCACGGCCCCTCCGGCGGCGCAACCGAGTGTTCCCACGCCCGACACCGGCCGTTCACCCGCCCCTGATTGATTACTCTGGTCCTACGCTTGTCCAACGGATCGAAGAGGTGTTGACCGCGTGCGTGAAATCTTCCACAGGGAACTCGAGGANNCCTCGTCGAGATGGGCCGCAAGGTCGCGGAGGCGGTCGACCACGCGGGTCGCGCGCTGCGCGAGGCCGACCTCGAGCTCGCCCAGGCCGTCATCGACGCGGACAACCGCATCGATGAGCTCGAGGACCAGATCGAGCACATGAGCCTCACCATGCTCGCGCGCCAGCAGCCGGTGGCCACCGATCTGCGCCTGGTGGTCTCGGCACTCCGCCTGTCCGCCACGCTCGAGCGCATGGGCGATCTCGCCCGCAACATCGCGTCCATCGCCCGTTCCCGGTACCCCGACGTCGCCTCCTCCGGCCCCATGCTCGATGCGCTCACCGAGATGAGCCACGCGGCCTCCGACATCACGCACATGCTGTTGGCCCTGATGGAGAACCACGACATCGCGCTGGTGGGTCGCATCGCCCACCGGGACGACACCCTCGACAACCTGCTCGACGTGACGTTCAAGCTGCTGGCCAGCGACGAGCCGCTCAGCCGCCAGGAGGTGGTGGACGCCGTCCTCCTGTCCCGCTTCCTGGAGCGCCTCGGCGACCACTGTGTCTCCGGCGCCAAGCGCGTGGGCTACCTCGTCACGGGCGACCTCGACGCCTCCGTCCTCCTGCGCGACGACGAACCGGACGGCCAGCACCGCTCCTGACCACGCACGACGGCGGGGGGCCGGGTTCGCACCCGGCNNCCCCCCCGCCGTCGTCGCTGAACGACCCCCGGGGCTACTTGCCCTGGTTCGCGACCGCCGCGATCGCGGCTGCGGCCGCCTCCGGGTCGAGGTAGGTGCCCCCGGCCGTGATCGGCTTCAGGTCCTCGTCGAGCTCGTAGTAGAGCGGGATGCCGGTCGGGATGTTTAGACCGGCGATGTCGTCATCGGAGATGCCGTCGAGGTGCTTGACGATCGCGCGCAGCGAGTTGCCGTGCGC
>DBPQ01000066.1:34350-60988 GCA_002304945.1 Actinomycetales bacterium UBA1416
TCGAGGACGTCCTTGAGGCACTCGGTCATCGGGATCGGCTCACCCGCGTACCGGGGGTCGGCATCCTGCGACCACTCGGAGCCGGCCTCGATCGGGGGCGGCGGCACGTCGTAGGAGCGGCGCCACAGCATGAACTGCTCGTCCCCGTACTCGTCGCGAATCTCCTTCTTGTTCTTGCCCTGGAGGGCGCCGTAGTGGCGCTCATTCAGACGCCAGTGACGCTTCACGGGGATCCAGTGCCGGTCCGCCGTGTCGAGGGCGAGGTTGGCCGTCATGATCGCCCGGCGCAGGAGGGAGGTGTGCAGGATGTCCGGGAGCACGCCGGCGTCGGTGAGGAGGGTGCCGCCGCGCAGCGCCTCCTGGGTGCCCTTCTCAGACAGTGGGACGTCCACCCAGCCCGTGAAGAGGTTCTTCGCGTTCCAATCGCTCTCGCCGTGGCGGAGCAGTACCAGTTTGTAGGTCATGGGCACCATCCTGCCGCATCGCCCCTTGCCCGGGGAGCCTGTTCGGGCAACGCGGAACGGGGGTGGACCCGCCGGTCCACCCCCGTCTCACGAGCTGTCGGTGTCAGCCGGCCTCGCGCAGGTAGCGTTCGCGAATCTCCGCGGGAATGCGGCCCCGCTCGGACACCTCGATGCCCTGGCCGCGAGCCCACTCGCGGATCTTCGCCGCGTCGGAGGCGGCGGCGCGGGGAGCTGCCGTGCCACGGGTCGACTTCCGGCCACCGGTCCGGCGGCCCTTCGACACCCACGGGGCGAGCGCGTCGCGCAGCTCAGCGGCGTGCTCGTCATTGAGGTCGATCTCGTAATTCACGCCGTCAAGCCCGAAGGACACTGTTTCGGATGCCGGAGAGCGGTCGATATCGTCGACGAGTTGGACAACGACCTTGTTTGCCATAGGGGCGCCTTTCGGTGGATTCAATGGTGGAGCAGGACCCACACTAAACCCTGGGGGCAGGAAAAAGCCAGACGATCGTTCCCGAGTTTCGCGAACTCAGTGATTCCCGTCCTCGTATTGCCTCTCGAGGCGGGCGAGCGCTTTGCGCTCATTGCGATCGGCGCGCAGAATCGCCCGAAGCACGAAGAAGAAGAGCACGGAGACTCCCACGGTCGGGATCAACGCGATGATCGAATCCATCACCATCTCCGTCCATTGACCGGGGAGCCTGCTGGAGCCGCCTGAGGGAATCGAACCCTCGACCTATTCATTACGAGTGAATCGCTCTGCCGACTGAGCTAAGGCGGCGGTGAGGTGAGTCTAGCGGTCGGCGGGAGGGCGGGCCAAACCGCCGACCGGCCGGACCGGACGGGCCTCGGGCCGCCCGGAAGCGGGAGAGGTCAGCAGGTGGCGCCGTCCGCGGGAAGGGCCCCGGTGAGCAGGTAGTCGTCCACCGCGTCGCCGACGCAGGCGTTGGACCGGCCGTAGGCGGTGTGGCCCCAGCCGTCGAAGGTCAGGAGGTGCCCCTCCTCGAGCTGGCCCGCGAGCGAGACCGACCACTCGTAGGGAGTCGCGGGATCCCCCGTGGTCCCGACGACGAGGATCGGCGCCGAGCCCGCAGCGGCGAGTTCCTCGCGCACGCGGTCGGACCGGTGCGGCCACACGTCGCAGGTGACCTCCGTGTAGGCGAGGGCGTCCCCGAGGGTGGGGGAGATCTCCGCCATCTGCGCGGCGTCCTCCTGCCAGTCCGCCAGGGTGCCCTCGACGGGGTAGTCCAGGCAGTTGATCGCCATGAACGCCTCGTTCGAGTTGTCCTCGTACGTGCCGTCCTCCAGCCGCCCGGCCCCGTAGTCCGCCCAGTAGAGGAGCTGCGACCCGTCGTTCGCGGTCATCGCCGCGTCCAGCGCCGCGGTGAGCTGCGGCCAGATGGCGTCCTCGTACATGGGCAGCACGATCCCGGAGATCGCGAGCGGCCGGGTGAGAGGCCGGTCCGGGTCACCGGTCGGCAGGGGGGTCACCGCGGTGACGTCGATGAGCCTGCGGAGCTGGGCGAGGCCCTCGTCGACCGTACCCGTGAACGGGCAGCCGTCGGAGGCGAGGCAGTCCTCCATGTAGGCGCGCAGGGAGGCCTCGAAGCCGGCGGCCTGCCCGAGCGCGAGCCCGGAGATGCTGAGCGACGGGTCCACCGCCCCGTCCAGGACGAACCGGCCCACCCGCTCGGGGAACATGTCCGCGTAGACGGCACCGAGGAACGTGCCGTAGGAATACCCGAGATAGCTGAGGGTCTCGGAACGGGCGACGACGGCGCGCAGGATGTCGAGGTCACGCGCCACGCTGTCGGTGTCCACCTCCCCGAGGAGTTCGCCGCTGTTCTGGGCGCACTTGTCGCCGAATTCCTCCATGGCGGCGGAATAGGCGGCGAGGCCGGCCTCGGAGTCGGTATCCACGTCGGCGGACCGCCATTCGTCGAGTTCCCCGTCGGTGAGGCATTCGACGGCGGTGGAGAGGTTCACGCCCCGGGGGTCGAATCCCACGAGGTTGTATTCCGCCATCACGGCGGGGGACACCGAGAACGCGATCCATTCCATCATCGCCGTCCCGGACCCACCGGGTCCGCCGGGATTCAGGAACAGGGAACGCGCCCCCTCCCCCGCGCTCACCATGCGGGTCACGGCGATGTCGATCGTGTCCCCGGCGGGATCGTCATGGTCGAGCGGCACCTCCACCCGCGTGCACTCCAGGTCAGGCCCGCACTCCTCCCAGTCCACTTCCTGGGCGTAGAAGGCCTCGAGCGCCGCGGGCGCACCCGCGGTGGGGTCCGCCGCCCCGGTGGTGGCGGCGCCGGAGGTCGCCTCCGGTTCGCCCCGCGTCTTCTCCGGGTCCGGGTCGGTGCACCCGGCGAGGACCAGTGCCGCGAGGAGGGCGGGCAGGAGGAGTCGCTTCACGTCAGCAAGGCTACGCGGTCACCCTGACCGGTTCATCCCTGGGGTCGCAGGGCGATCAGCATCGCCTCCACGGCGAGGAGGGGGGCGACGTTGGCGGCGAGGCGCACTCGGGCCTCCCCGATGGCGTCCATGCGCCGCAGCGTCTGCTCGGCCGTCGACCGCGCCGCGAGTGCGTGCACCGCCTCCTCGACATCCGCGTTCACCAGGTCCACCCCGGCGCCGAGCTGCACCGCGACCACGTCCCGGTAGAAGGCCAGGAGGTCCACCATGGCCCGGTCGAGGTGGTCGCGCTGGGCGCGGGTGGCCCGGCGCTTCTGCTGCTCCTCGAGCTGGCGGAGCTGGCCGCGGTAGGCCGGTGGCACGGGGCCGTCCCCCACCCCGAGCATGCGCAGCAGTTCCGCGCGCTCCTCCTCGTCCCGCTGCGCCCCGGCGGCCTTGGCCTCCGCCGTGGCGCCATCGACGAGGGCGGCCGCCTGCAGCACGGCGTCCCCGACGCCGCGGATCGAGGAGGGGATCGCCAGCAGCCGGCGCCGGCGCTCCCGGGCGTCCGGGTCCGTGGCGAGCCGGCGGGCCATCCCGACGTGCGACTGGGCGGCGCGGGCCGCCATCTCAGCAGTGGCGGGGNNGGCGGGCGACGGCGCCGGCCGGCGGGATCCGCAGGCCCACCTGGCGGCAGCGGGAGCGGATCGTGACGACGACGTCGTCCGGCGAGGGGGCGCACAGCAGCCACACGGTGTGCTCGGGCGGCTCCTCGATGGACTTGAGCAGGACGTTGGAGGTGCGCTCGACCATCCGGTCGGCGTCCTCGACGATGACGATGCGCCAGCGGCCCTGGGAGGCGGACCGGGACGCCGTGGCGACCAGGTCGCGCACCTCCTGGATGTTGATCACCACCTTCTCGGTGCTCACGGTGGTGACGTCAGGGTGCGTGCCCGCGAGCGTCATGCGGCAGCCCTTGCAGGTGCCGCAGCCGGTCCCCTCCTCGCACTGGAGGGCGGCGGCGAACGCCCGTGCGGCCACGGACCGTCCGGAGCCGGGCGGGCCGGTGAACAGCCACGCGTGCGTCATGGCCCGCGGCTCGCGGACGGCCTGGGTGAGGGTGGCCACCACGTGGTCCTGTCCGACGAGGGACGACCAGACGCTCATCGCCGCTCCAGCAGGGGCGCGAGCCGGGCCGTGATCGCGGCGTGCAGCTCGCCGGGGTCGGCGGCGGCGTCGAGAACGAGGTAGCGGCCGGGCTCCGCCGCTGCCAGCTCGAGGAACACCTCGCGCACGCGGCGGTGGAAGCCGTCCGATTCGCGTTCGAGACGGTCGGGGGCCTCCTGCCGCCTCGCGGCGGCGGCCCCCGGCTCGAGGTCGAGGAGGACAGTGAGGTCCGGCAGCAGCCCTTCGGTGGCCCAGAGGGAGAGCTCGCGCACCTCCGTGATCCCGAGGTCGCGGGCCGCGCCCTGGTAGGCCACCGAGGAGTCGAGGTACCGGTCCGTCACCACCATGGCGCCCCTGGCGAGGGCAGGCGCGATCAGGGAGTGGACGTGATGGGCGCGGTCGGTGGCGAACAGCAGCGCCTCGGTCCGCGGATCCACGTGGCCACCGTGCAGCAGGGCCTCCCGGAGGTAGCCGCCGAGCTCGGTTCCGCCCGGCTCCCGGGTGAGGACCAGCTCGAAGCCGCGATCCTCCAGCCACCGCCCGAGGAGGGCACGCTGGGTGGTCTTGCCGACGCCGTCGCCACCCTCGAGGGCGATGAACAGGCCGCGGCGCGGGTGGGTCGGGATCACCGCTGCAGTCTAGCGGGGGGCACCCCCGGGGTGACGGGGCCGCAGGGAGGGCTCGTCGGGGTAGTGGACGCCGAGCTGGCGGCGCAGCTCGTCCATGATCTCCAGGACCTCGAGGGTGGACTCCCACGGCATGGTGGCGGACTCCGTGACACCGCCGTCGATGCAGCGCGCCGCCTCGGCGATCTGGAACTGGAAGCCGCCGGCCGGGTAGGACAGCTCCCACCGCACCTGCTCCGCGTCCCTCATGGCCACGGTGATGCCCCCGGGCCGGTAGAAGTCCGGATCGAAATCGATGCGCCCTCCGGTGCCCCCGATCCAGGCACGCGTGGGGGTGCGGGCGGTCAGCGCGGTGGTGGCCACCGCGATCGCGTGCGGGTAGACGAGGATGCTCGCCGAGGAGGCGTCGACACCGGAGTCGAGGCGGTGCCCGAGGGCACGGACCTCGCCGGGGGCTCCGAGGATGGAGTGGATGAAGGAGACCGGGTACACCCCGAGGTCGAGCATGGCACCGCCGGCGAGTTCCGGGTTCCGCAGCCGCTCGATGTGCGTCAGTGACTGCCCGTGGTCTCCCACCACCTGCACCACGTCCCCCAGCGCCCCCGACCGGACGACCGCGCGCGCCACCACCATGTGGGGCAGGAAGCGGGACCACATCGCCTCCATGGCGAAGAGGCCCTGGCGGCGGGCCACGTCGAACACGTCGCGCGCCTCGGCGGCGTTCCGGGTGAAGGACTTCTCGACCAGCACGGGCTTGCCCGCCTCGAGGGCCAGGATCGCGTGGTCGCGGTGCTCGGAGTGCGGAGTGGCGACGTAGACGGCGTCGATGGCGTCGCTCGCCACCAGTTCCTCGTAGCTCCCATAGGCGTGTGCGATGCCGTGCTGCGCGGCGAACGCCTCCGCCCGTTCCCGCGAACGGGACCCGATCGCGGTGACGTCGCACGCGGTGCCCTCCCGGGCGTCGGCGAGGAACTGCCGGGCGATGCCGCCGGGCCCGATGATGCCCCACCGGGCGGGTGGGCAGTCGGCAGGGTCCTCGATGGTGACGTCGAGATTGGCCAGGATTTCGGGGAGCTGGAGTTCCATCGTCATACCGCCTGTGGTCCGTCGAGGGGGTGGGTGCGTGCGCGGCTCGTCCCGATGACGAAGCGCTTTCCGGTGAGGGTGGCGTCCAGGTGGACGCTCTCCCCCGGCCCGGTGGTGAGCGTGGTCGTGCAGTGGCCGCCGGTGGAGTCGTGCCGGCGGAAGTACATCCGCACCACGTGCTGACCGGGCGCCACCACGAACCGGTGGGTGGTGAGCCAGGCGATCGGGTGGGCCACGCCGTCGATCTCCACCACGGGGGTGGCGAAGACCACCTGCAGGCGGGCGAGAAAGCCGTCCGCCCGGGCGCTGACGGCGAGGGTCGATGCAACGGTCATTCTGGAATCATGGCATTCCCGCCGGGAGGTCGCACACGGATCACCCCTCCCGAGTGGGCGGTCAGGACCCCGAGCCGGTGCGCCGCGTCGTCCCCCTCGCGGTGCGGGCAGCGGGCTTGCGGGCGCCGCCCCGCTTGGGTGCGGGGCCCTTCGCGCGCTTCTCCGCGAGCAGCTCGTAGGCCCGTTCCGGGCTGAGCGAGTCGATCTCGTCGCCCTTCCGCAAGGTGGCGTTCGTGGTGCCGTCCGTGACGTACGGGCCGAACCGGCCGTCCTTCACGACGACGGGCGCGCCGCTCGCCGGGTCCGTCCCCAGCTCCTTCAGGGGGGCGGCCGCCGCCCGCGCCGCGCCACGCCGCTGCTTCGGCTGGGCGAAGATCTCCTCGGCCTGTTGCAGCGTGACGTCGAAGAGCTGTTCCTCCGTCTCGAGGGAGCGCGAGTCGGTGCCCTTCTTCAGGTAGGGACCGTAACGGCCGTTCTGGGCGGTGATCTCGGTGCCGTCCGCCGCCACCCCCACCACGCGGGGCAGGGACAGCAGGCGGAGCGCGTCCTCGAGGTGGATGGTCTCGAGCTGCATGGACTTGAACAGGGATGCGGTGCGGGGCTTGGCCCTGGCCGGGGCGTCCTCCGGGAGGACCTCGGTGACGTACGGGCCGTAGCGTCCGTTCCGCGCCACGATCGTGGTGCCCGTGGTCGGGTCGGTGCCGAGTTCGCGGGCGTCGTCGGTCCGCGTCTCGAGCAGCTCCCTCGCCCTCTCCAGGGTGAGCTCGTCGGGGGCGACGTCGTCCGGGATGGACGCGCGCGACGTCTCGCCGTCCGCACCCACCGCCTCCAGGTAGGGCCCGTACCGGCCCACGCGCAACGTGATGCCGTCCCCGAGCTCGATGGAGTTCACCGCGCGGGCATCGATGTCCCCGAGGCCGTCGACGAGGCCCTTCAACCCGCCGGCCTCGCCGCCGCCGAAGTAGAACCGGGTGAGCCACTCCTCGCGGTCCTGCGCGCCGGTGGCGATGCGGTCGAGGTCGGACTCCATGGCGGCCGTGAAGTCGTAGTCCACGAGGCGCGTGAGGTTCTCCTCCAGCAGCCGGGTGACCGAGAAGGCCAGCCAACTCGGGACGAGCGCCTGCCCGCGCTTCGTGACGTACCCCCGGTCGATGATCGTGGACATGGTGGCCGCGTACGTGGAGGGCCGTCCGATCCCGTGCTCCTCCATCGACTTGACCAGGGAGGCCTCGGTGTACCGGGGCGGCGGGCTGGTCTCGTGCCCAGCCGCGGCGACGTCGGAGGCGTCCACGTGCTCACCCACGGCGAGCTGGGGCAGGCGGGACTCCGCCGCCTCCGCCTCGTAGCGGGCAGCGTCGTGGCCCTCCTCGTAGGCGGCGAGGAAGCCGCGGAACGTGATCACGGTGCCGGAGGCCGAGAACTCGAAGGCGTGCCGGCCCGCCGGGATCCGGCACTCGGGCACCTCGCCGGTGGACGTGATCCGCACCGTCGCGGTCTCGCCCGTGGCGTCGGCCATCTGGGAGGCGATGGTGCGCTTCCAGATGAGGTCGTAGAGGCGCACCTGCATCTGCGGCAGGTGGCCGAGCTCGCCCGGACGGCGGAAGGTCTCCCCCGCGGGGCGGATCGCCTCGTGGGCCTCCTGCGCCCCCTTGGCGACCTTGCCGTAGCGGCGCGGCTTCTCCGGGACCGACGCCGGTCCGTACAGCTCCTTCGCCTGGGCGCGGGCCGTGGCGACCGCCTGTGCGGACAGGGCCGAGGAGTCGGTGCGCATGTAGGTGATGTACCCGTTCTCGTACAGCGCCTGGGCGAGCCGCATCGTCTCCCGGGAGGAGAGCCGAAGTTTGCGGGAGGCCTCCTGCTGGAGCGTGGAGGTGGTGAACGGGGCGGCGGGGCTGCGGCGGTACGGCTTGGACTCCACCGACGAGACCGTGCCGTCCGTGACCACACCGGCGATCGCGGTCGCGCTCGCCTCGTCGAGGTGCACCGCTGCGGACGTGCGCAGCGCGCCGTCGTCGCCGAAGTCACGGCCTGTGGCGACGCGCGCGCCGTCGACGGCGGCGAGGCGGGCCTCGAAGGACTCCTCGCCTCGTGCGAAGCGGGCGGTGACGTCCCAGTACGAGGCGGACCGGAACGCCATGCGCTCCCGTTCCCGCTCCACGACCAGACGGGTGGCCACCGACTGCACCCGGCCGGCGGACAGGCCCGGGCCGATCTTGCGCCACAGCAGCGGCGAGACCTCGTAACCCACCAGGCGGTCGAGGATGCGACGGGTCTCCTGGGCGTCGACGAGGTGGATGTCCACGTCCCGGGTGTCCCCCACCGCCCGCTCGATGGCCTCCTTGGTGATCTCGTGGAACACCATCCGCTTGACGGGGACCTTGGGCTTCAGGACCTCCAGCAGGTGCCAGGCGATGGCCTCGCCCTCGCGGTCCTCGTCGGTGGCGAGGTAGAGCTCGTCCGCGTCCTTCAGGAGGCGCTTCAGCTCGGTGACCTTCTTCTTCTTGTCCGGGTAGACCACGTAGTACGGCTGGAAGCCGTTCTCCACGTCCACCGCGAACTTGCCGTACGGGCCCTTCTTCAGGTCCGCGGGCAGTTCGGAGGGTTGGGGGAGGTCACGGATGTGCCCGATCGACGCCTCGACGTCGAAGTCCTTGCCCAGGTACGCACCGATGGTGCGCGCCTTCGCGGGCGACTCGACGATCACAAGTTTGCGTGCCACGGCGACCTTTCGGGGGAGGGAGAGGGGGCTCCGGCGATCCTGGCGGCTCCCGAGGGGAATACTGGCACAGTTCGCGCGGAGGGCGCACACCCCTGTGAACGAACGGCGGGGGCCACCCCGATGGGTGACCCCCGCCGACCCGTGCTCCGGGTCCGGCTACTAGGTACGGCTTCCGCACGGCTCAGATGCGGTGCCGATACGGCTCAGATGCGGTGCCGATTGGGGCGCTGTGGCGCGAGTTGGGCGCTGCGGCGCCGTCAGGCGCTGCCGGGCACCATGACCGCACCGCCGGTGAGACGGCGGAAGACGAAGACGGAGGCGATGGCGATCAGCGGAAGGGCGACGAGGAGTCCGACGCCGAGCGCGAGGAGGCCCAGGATGGCCACGCCAAGCGCGGCGAGGCTGAACAGGATCGTCGTGCCGAGGTTCGCCGTGACCAGCTGGACGCTCGCCCGCAGCGCATCGACGGCCGACAGGTTCCGGTCGAGGGCGAAGTGGAGGTACCACGTGCCGAGCACCTGCACGATGATCCCGGGGATGACCAGGAGGAACAGTCCGATGGTGACGGCGACTCCCAGGATGACCGCCGCCAGCAGGGCCTGGACCAGGTTGGGGATCGAGGTGAAGTCGGAGAACTCCACGCGACGGCCGTCCGCGACGCGGAGCGCTGCCTGGAGGAACGCCGCCGCGATCACGTAACTGGCGATCGTGAAGACGAGGTTGACGAACCCCGACGCCGGCGTGGCCGTGTTGAACGTCACGTCCATCCACTGGGCGTCCCGCCGGAGCGAGGACTCCAGGCTCTCGCCCACGATGCTGACGAAGAGGGCGATGAGCGTGGCGACGATCCAGGGCGCGGGATTCGTCTTGAAGGCCTCCCACGCATAGCGGAACGCCTCCGCGATCGAGACCTGGACGGGTCCGTAGCGCTGCACCGGGCCGTAGGGAGGTTGCTGGAACGCGGCCGGGTCCTGGTACGGGGGTGGCTGCTGCACGGAGGGCTGCTGGCCGTAGGCGGAGTGCCCGTAGGGCGAGGACTCCGAGCCGGGCGGGGGTTGCTGGGGGTACGGCTGCTGGGGGTACGGCTGCTGGGGGTACGGCTGCTGGCCGTAGGGCTGCGCGGGCTGCTGGTGCGGCTGCTCGCCGTGCGGCTGGTACGGCTGCTCGCCGTGCGGCTGCGGGGAGCCGCTCTCGGGGATGTCGTTCGGACTGCTCATGGCGTCTCTCTCCTTGTGGTGACGCCTCAAGCCAAGCGCCATCGCAGGCGGCGGTCAATGGGGCTGTCCCCCGTATTGATCCGGGGGTCAGCAGAGGTTCCCCTCGTAGGGGTCGGGAGTGGGGGTCAGGAGAAGCGAGCAGGATCTCCCGAGCCGACGCGCACGACCTCGGGCGAGCCGGCCGAGAAGTCGACGACCGTCGTCGGCTCGCATCCCGTCGCGTCCCCGTCGATGACGAGCTCGACGAGGTGGTCCAGTGCCTCCCGCACCTCGTAGCCGAGCGCCATGGGCTCCTCCTCCCCCGGCAGCAGCAAGCTGCTGGACAGCAGCGGCTCCCCCAGCTCCGCCAGGATGGCCTGGGTGATGCGGTGCTCCGGGATGCGCACGCCGACCGTGCGCTTGCGCGGGTGCTGCAGGCGGCGCGGTACCTCGGGGCTCGCCGGAAGGATGAAGGTGTAGGGACCGGGTGTCGCGGCCTTGACCGCACGGAAGACGGGGTTGCTGAGGCGGACGAACTGCCCCAGCTGGGCGAAGTCACGGCAGACGAGCGTGAAGTCGTGCCGTTCGTCGAGCTGGCGGATCGCGAGGATCCGTTCCTTGGCGTGCTGGTTGCCCACCACCGCCCCGAGCGCGTAGCAGGCATCAGTGGGGTAGGCGATCAACCCGCCGTCGAGCAGCACGTCCACGACCTGGGAGACGAGGCGCGGCTGCGGGTCGACCGGGTGGATCTCCAGCAGAGTGGCCATGCTCGAGCCTACCGCGGCGACCCCCGCCGCAGTCCGGCCGGTCGGTTTGGGAGCCATGGTTTCCGGCCTCCCAAATGAAGCGGAGACTCCATTCTCCAAACGGAGACTCCGGACACGTTGGGAGCCATGGATTCCGGCCTCCCAACTCAAACGGAGACTCCGTTCTCCAAACGGAGACTCCGTTGTCACGATGGCTCGAGACTGCACTCGCTGCGTGACTGCACGCAGGCCCGCAACCTTTTGGTTCCACACAAGGGCGCTGGGGCACACCCAGATCCACAACCCTGCGGCACGAACCCATTGACCGCAGCGCGCCACGGTGTGGATTTCTGGCAGGAGCGCTACTCACCGTCGCTCCTGTCCCTCCATATCCGGAAAACCCTGATGGTACATTCGTGCCATGTCAACAAGTTGCAGTGTCATTGGCTTGGGACGTGATCCCGCGAGAGTGAACGTTCAGTTGTTGAAGGCATGCAGCAGTGGTTGGCTGGTGCCCCAAGAAGCTATACTCGAGGGGGAGTGACGATATTGCGGCACCGAGTTCGGTCAAGGACGTGGGCCTTGGCAGCCATGCTGGGCCTCTTGGCACCACTGATGGCTGGACCCGCAGCAGACGCGTACCCCACCTGCGCAACCCGTTCTGCCAAGACGACTGGTGCTGATAGTGCCTGGATAATGGCGATCTCCGGGGGATGCTCGTTCGTTGGCGTCCGCCATCGGTATGACCTGCCGTGGAGCATGAACAACTACTACACGGCGTGGGTCGGCGGCACCGGTTGGTACGTCCAGTACTACTCTCCCAACGCCGCCACGTTTCTCTACTACGAGACGCTGTATTCGTGAGGGCGTCGTGGTGCGCAGTCGTTCGTGCAGCTCTCGCCGTGGCCGTGCTCGGTGGCTGCGCTGGACAATCCCCGGCAGATTCTCCTGGTTCGATGTCTTGGGAGGACCAGGTCATGGAGATGGCGTCGGTCGCCGAGGAGCGTGGTGCGAGCCCTGAGCAACTCGCCATCATCGAAGACGGCGAGATCTCCTTCGATGAGTATCAGGTGGCGGTGACCCGCACCGTGGACTGCCTCCGCAGTGCAGATATTGATGTCATCGGCACCGGGGTCTCCTCCCCGAGGGGTTTCCCCGAAATCAGATACTCCTATTCGACAAGTTCTCCCGGTCGGACAGAAGCGGAGACGGACGCGATCGCGCAGGAGTGCATCATGAGCAATTCGCTCTTCGTGGAGTCCCTCTACCAGGAATCCCCGGTGGCTCAAGAAGCTCGTGAGTTGTACTTCGAACCGTATCGCGATTCGGTGGTCGCTTGTCTGAGGGACAACGGTGTCGAGGTTGATGATGACGTCGCCCGCGTGGTTGCTGAGCGGCTGATCGGTGAGCTGATGATGGAAACTGGTGTGAGCTGTCTGTCCGGTTATTCCCCGGGAGGATGAGCAAATTGACGGGTGTATTGGAAAGGAAGCCTTGCTGATGGTTGGTCGAATTTCGTCGATTCGTGTCAGAAAGTTGCCGATATGGCTCGCGCTCACATTCTTTCTCAGCGTCTTCGCTGGATGGGCTTCGTACCCGACTGGAGCCCAGGCTGACACCTGTCACACGTCGAACTATTCGGTCGGTGACCAAGCAACGATCATGGATCTGAACGGTGGGTGCAGCTACATCGGGGTGCGCCACAAGTACGACCCGGTGTGGAGTATGAACACCTACTGGACGGCGTGGCACGGTGGATCCGCGGACCAGTACTGGACACCACGGATGCCCGTACTATTCCTTGTTGACACGAATGCGTGGTGAGTCGCGATACGGTTTGTGACGACGGCAACGGGAGTGGTGGCGGTGCGTGTGCAACTGTTGGGCTTTGGCGCTGCTCTCCTGGTCGCGTGTGGGGCTGGTTTCGCCGCCGGTGCCGTGGTCATCGCCGATCAGGTCACGCCGTCACCACTGTCTGGTGATGTCGAGGTAGCTCCGCTGGTCGTCCAGGTTGGGGTGCAGGAGCGCACTGACGCGGTCGTGGTGGGCGTGAGCGAAGTCCTCCGGCCGGGCCGTGAGGTGCGTACCACTGCCAGCGGGACCGTCACACAGGTGCATGTCGTCGAGGGTGACGAGGTGGTCTCGGGTCAGCCGGTTGTGGCGGTCGACGACCGGACGGTGGTGGCGATGGAGGCCGGGGCCCCCCTGTTTCGAGACCTGGAGGCGGGCTCCTCGGGTGATGACGTCCGACGGCTGGAGGAGTTCCTCGCCGGCATCGGCCTCTTCGAGGGCACCCCTGACGCGAAGTTCGGTGATGAGACCGGTGTCGCGGTGCGGGCCCTGAATGACGCCAATGGGTGGGGTGCGGCCGGGTCGCGCTTTGATCTCGGTTCGGTGGCATGGATCGGACCTGGGCCGACAGTCGTCGGTGAGGTGGTCGCACGGGTGGGAGATGCTGGTGCGTCGGTGTTGTTCAGGACGCCTGAGAGAACGATCGCGATCGCGGTCTCCCATTCCGGTGGCAGCACGGCCCTTCCTGAGGGTGATGTGGTGCTGGAGGTCGGCGACGTCTCGGTTCCCTACGTCCCCGGATCTGGCCGCATCGACGATCCGGACTCCGTTGCCGCTGTCGTGGCGGAACTCGCTGGAGCTGGGCAGGGGGCCGGACGCGTCCGGCTCACCGAACCACGGAGGGTCAAGAGCGTGCCCGCGACCGCGGTCATCACCGACTCGGATGGCACGGTCTGCGTCCTGCCGGACGTGGGGATGGCCCCGGTGGTGATCACTCCGATCGGTGGCGGAATCGGCACGGTGGACCTCGACCCGGACACGGACCTCGACTCCGTGCTCGCCAATCCCACCGACGTGTTGGACGAGTACGCGTGCGATTGACCGCCAGCGGCATCAACCACGGTTTCGGATCACACACCGTCCTCGACAACGTTGACCTCGAGGTCTCCCAAGGAGACTCCCTCGCCATTGTCGGACCCTCCGGATCGGGGAAGACCACCCTGCTGTCGATCCTGGGTGGGCTGGTGACACCACGGCGTGGCACGGTCCGCGTCGACGGCGCCGCCCCGGCGCGCGGTCTGCTCCGTGACCACGTGGCTTGGATCCTGCAGACCGCCAACGTCCTGCCGGACCGGACAGTGGTGGACAACGTCGCCTTGGGGGCTCTCAGTGAGCGGATCACGAGAGCGCAGGCCGAGGATCGAGCCCGGCAGACGGTAGCCACGGTAGGGCTGTCGGAACTGCATACGATGCCTGTCCGCCTCCTCTCTGGTGGGGAGGTGCAACGCGTCGCCATTGCCCGGGCACTGGTGGGGAACAGGCCCTTCGTGATGGCCGACGAGCCGACGGGTCAACTCGATGCCCGGACAAGCGCCCGTGTCATGGATGCGCTCTTCAAGGGAGTGCGGGAGCGTGCGTTGGTGGTCGTGACACACGACATCGAACTGGCGGCGATGTGTCAGCGGGTCCTGGAACTCCGCGACGGCACAGTCCACGAGGTCACCTGATGGACTGGCGATGGGAAGCAGCCATCTCGGAGGGCTGGCGCAACTGGGTCTCAGGCCGCTGGGTCTCGATCATCGTGACCCTCCTCGCGATCGTGGCTGTCGCGCTCCCCGCTACTGCCGATGCGCTGGTCGCGGCGCGAGTCGCACGGGCCGAACAGGTCTGGATCGACTCCGGTGGCCGTGTCCTGATCGCGACGAACGAACTCCGGGGTGTGGACGCCTCACTGTGCGAACGATTGCGACTGACCCCGGGAGTGGACGCCGCGGCAGCCGTGACCCGCCTACCCGACCTCGTCGGAACCGCCGTGGCACCGGGCGCCGACCTGTCGGTCACCACCGCCACCGCCGGGATCTCCGGACTGTTGAGACTCGCCCATCCCATCGACGGCATCGTCATCGGACAAACCATCACCGACCGCATCGGCGCCGGAGAGTCCGTCACGCTGCTCCCCCGCCGGAACCCCACGACGACGGGGGACCCCACGTCGGGTCCAACCGATGTCCCGGCCGGGCCCTGGCACGTGTCGGCAATCGCTGACCTCTCCGTTCTCGGCGAGGCCTACGCCTACGGTGTCATCCTGCCCACCCTGGCGCACGGCCCCGCCGACGCCTGCTACGTCCGGGCCGCGCCCGGGCAGACCAACGCCCTGCGAGATGCACTACCAGCCATCTTCGGATCCACGATCACCGCACCAACCGTGGTCGAGGACCGGCTCATCGGGGGAGCCTTCAGCCGGGACTACGTCGTGGAATACCGAGAACGCCCGACAGCCTGGCTGGCGATCGCCTCCGGCGCGGCACTCGGCGCGATGTGGCTCCTGCTCCGCTGGGTCCGACGCGGGCAGGACAGCCTCTACGCCACCGTCGGGGCAGGAACCCGGACCCGCGGCCTGATCCGGATGACTGAATGGGCGCTGACCCTCGCAGTCGGCACCATCCTGGGCCTCGTGTCAGCGACCTGCGTGGTCATGATCACCACCGGGCAACCGGAAACACTGCCTCTCATCGCACGCTCAACCGTCATCGTTGGCGCGGTCTCGTCGGCCATCGCACTCGTCTGGGTGACCGTCCCACAACGCGAGATCCTCACCACGCTCAAAGACAGGTGACACACACGACTCCCGCCCTGGCTGATACCCGCCGCTGAGCACTCGACCCCCACTCCCTCGACAAGAACACTGAGGTCGCGTTGGGGTACACCCCAACTCCACGGATCTGCTGCGGCAGCCGATACGGACCCACCGCAACACCCGCGCCGCGATAAGAGTCCGACTCCGGCTGGGCCGGGAACAGGAGCCCAGTTGGGGAGACAGTCGGCAGAGACCTGCCAGCAAATCCACTGGACCAGCGAACGGTGCCGCGGACAGGATGACCCCATGGATCTGTGCTGGAGCCACCTCGACGCCGCCGCCGTGCCCGCATGGGCGGACCTCACCAACCTCCTCGCCGAGGCGGACGGCACGGAGGAGTTCTACGACGCCGCCGACCTCGCCGAGGAGTTGGAGGAGAGCGGCTTCTCGCCGGCAACGGACAGCTGGGCGGTGTGGGACGGCGACCGGATGGTGGCGTACGGCCAGCTGCGCGTCGGACACACCCGGGACGCGGAGGGTAGGGTGCGGGCCACGCTCGGCGGCGGCGTCGCCCCGCATCACCGGGGCCGCGGGATCGGCCGCGAACTGGCAGACAGGATGGAGCGGCGCGCGCTCGAACTGGCGGCGGAGCGACATCCCGGGGCACAGTCCTACTGGCGCGCCGACGGCGGCCTCGAGGGATCGTCCGCCCGCGCCCTCTGGTCCCACCGTGGGTACGAGGTGGTGCGGTACTTCAACCTGCTCACCCGGCCGCTCCCCGGACCCAGCCTCGACGTGCCCGAGGTGGCGGCAACGCTCGCCAGTCCCCGGACCGACCAGGCGGAGGACGTCCGACACGCGCACAACCTCGCGTTCGCAGACCACTGGGGCACCGCGCCACAGGCACCGGCGCCGTGGCAGGACCACTGGACTGCCCGCGCCAACCGCATGGACCTGTCCACCCTCGCCCTCGGTGGCGACGGCACCGTCCTCGCGTACGTCCTCGCCGGCCAGTGGGTGGAGCGCGAGCTGTACGTGAACCTCGTGGGCACGGTGCCGGAGGCACGCGGCCGGGGCCTCGCAGCCGCTTGCCTGGCCCGCACCCTCGCCCTGGCGGCGGCGTCCGGCGACTTCGACCGCGCGGACCTCGACGTCGACTCGGAGAGCCCCACCGGCGCAACCCGCCTCTACGAGCGTCTCGGCTTCACGGTGAAGAAGACGTTCGCGGCGATGCAGCGGGATGCGCCGCCCGCATGGCCAGCCCGCCCTGCATGACCTGGTCGTGATCAGGTCGCTCGCGCCAGCAACCCGTCCGTGGTGAGGGCCCGCACGTGCGGCAGCAGTTCCGCGGCCAGGGCAGGTGCCGGGAGCTCGAGCAACGCGGCGAGCGCCTGGACGATCTGGCCGATCGTGAGCTCGCCATCACAGGCGCCGACCAGCCCGGCGAGCGCCGTGTCCAGGCGCACGGTGCGGCCGAATCCCCCACCCTGGCGTGCCAGGATCACCGTGGGATCCGCCTCCCCGGGGCGGAAGTGGTGCTCGATCGTGACATCGGGGGCGACGGCGAGGCGCGCGCGGGCGAGCGCGGCGTCGTCCGTGGACGCGAGCCACTCGACAGCGTCGAGAACGGCGGCGATGTGGTCGCCGAGCGGATCGGCAACTGGACCGGCGAGTTCCTCGAGACGCACCCAGGGTTCCCGGGGCGTGAGGGGCCGGCGCAGCACCACGTACCCGAAGCCGATCCCGGTGACGCCCCGGCGGTGGAAGTCGGCGAGCCACGCGGCGTAGGTGCGCTCGTACGCCGCGCGGTCGGCGGACGTGGTGAGCCCGCCGTCACGCAGCCACAGCTCCACGTACTGGGCGGGATCGAGGAGGTCCCGTTGCACCACCCAGAGGTCGGCGCCGGCCACCCACCCGGCCACGCGGTCCCGCCAGTCCTCGCCCTCGCGGTGCTCCCAGTTCCCCAGCAGCTGGGCGACTCCCCCGGGAGCCAGGTGGGCCGGGAGGTCGCGCATCAGGGAGGCGAGGAGGTCGTCGCCCGCCCGCCCGGCGTCCCGGTAGGTCATCACGGGCAGGCCGGCGTCGTGGGCGGCCACCGGGGTGACGACGAAGGGCGGGTTGGAGACGATGAGGTCGAACTGTTCGCCCCGCACCCGCTCGAGCAGTGAGCCCCGCCGCAGGTCCCACGACTGGCCGTTCACGGCCGCGTTGAACGCGGCGAAGGAGAGCGCCCGCTCCGAGATGTCGGTGGCGGCGACCTCACCGGCGTGGCCTGCGAGTCCCGCGGCCTGGACACCGCACCCCGTCCCGAGGTCAAGGGCGCGGCCGACGGGACGGCGGATGGTGAGCGAGGCGAGGGTCAGGGAGGCACCGCCCACGGACAGCACGTGATCCGGGTGCACGGCCCGGCCGGTGTGCCGTTCGCCCAGATCGGCGGCGAACCAGAGGGTCTGGTGGCCGAGGTCGACGGGTCGCAGGTCGACGGCGGGGGCGAGCCGGCCGTCCTCGGTGGCCGCGACGAGGCCGAGGCGCAGCGCACCGGCCGCCCCGAGGGTGGGGAGGGCGGTGGCGAGCTCCGCGTCGGAGACGGGCTCGCCGGCGAGCAGGAGGCGCCCGAGGACCCGGGCGGCCTCGGGCTCCGAAGCCGCGGTGCCGCGAGACACCCGGGCGGCCTCCGACTCGTGGGTGTTGGCGGTGCGGGGGGACACGCGTGTGACGTCGGTGGCGAGGAGGGCGGGGACGCGCTCCTCCCTGGCCAGCGCGTCCGCAGCCTCGGGCCCGAGCACGGTCCCAAGTGTGTCCGTGCGCACCGCCGCCAGGTCCGTGCGCAACGCGGCGATGAGGGCGGGGTCGTGGAAAAGGGGTCCGGTCACGGGTTCTCCCTCCCGAGGACGAGGCGGAGCAGGAGGATCGCGCCCTGCTTGGACAGCGGGGCGTTGCCGTTCCCGCACTTGGGGGACTGGATGCAGGCGGGACAGCCGTCGGCGCACCGGCAGCCCTCGATGGCGGCGAGGGTGGCGTCCAGCCAGCGGCGGGCGACGGCCGCGCCGCGCTCGGCGAAGCCCGCCCCGCCCGGGTGGCCGTCGTGCACGAACACCGTGGGGGCGCCGGTGTCGGGGTGGTTCGCGGTGGACAGCCCGCCGATGTCCCACCGGTCGCAGGTGGCCAGCAGCGGCAGCAGCCCGATGGCAGCGTGCTCGGCGGCGTGGAGGGCGCCGGGCAGGATGTCCGGGGTGAGGCCCACCGCCCGGCACGCCTCCTCCGGGACGGACCACCAGACCGCCTTGGTGGGGAGGAGTCGCTCCGGGAGGTCGAGGGCGTAGTGGCCGATCACCTCCATCGCGGGTGGGAGGAGGCGGTCGTAGCCCACCACCTGGCTCGTCACCTCGACGGGCCCGAAGCCCCAGGTGACCGGGGTGCCGGCGGTACCGGCCCATTCCTCGGTGCGCTCGGTGCCGAGGATCCTCAGCGTGGAGACGGATCGTGGCCGGGTCCGGTAGCCGGGGTTCTCGTGCCGGACGAGGGCGACGTCGTCTGCCAGGTCCTCCACCACGTGGACGCGGCCACGGTGCACGTAGACGGCGCCGGGATGGACGGTCGAGTCGGCATTCGCACCCGAGACGGTGCCCAGCACGGCTCCGGTCAGGCTCTCGACCACCTGCACCTCACCCCCGCCGGAGCCGCGGAGGTCCGTGAGCGACGACGGCGAGACGGCGAGGTGGATGTTCCAGTACCAGCCGGTCGGCCGGGCGCGGAGGAGGCCGCGTTCCACGAGGACGCCGAGCAGCGCGTCGTCGGGCAGGCCGAAGAGGGGCAGGTCCGCGGTGGTGAGGGGCAGCTCCGCGGCGGCGGCGCACAGGTGGGGGGCGAGCACGTACGGGTTGGCGGGGTCGAAGGTGGTGGCCTCGACGGGTGACCCGAAGATCGCCTCCGGGTGGTGGACGAGGTAGGTGTCCAGCGGGTCGTCGGAGGCGATGAAGACGGCGACGCCGTCCGCCCCGGCCCTGCCCGCACGGCCGGACTGCTGCCAGATCGAGGCCCGCGAACCGGGCCACCCGGCGATGAGGACCGCGTCCAGGCCGGAGATGTCGATGCCGAGTTCGAGGGCGTTCGTGGTGGCGAGCGCGAGGAGGTCGCCGTCCCGCAACGCCCGCTCGATGGCGCGGCGCTCCTCCGGCAGGTACCCACCACGGTAGGAGCCGACCGTGCCGGCCAGCTCGGGGTCCACCTCGGCGAGCTCCTGCCGGGCCCGTTCGGCCACGTACTCGGCCGAGGCGCGGGAACGCACGAACGCGAGCGTGCGGGCGCCGATCGTGACGAGGTCCGCCAGCAGGTGGGCTGCCTCGGTGGTCGCGGCGCGGCGGGGGGACTCCACGTCCGGGTTCACGGGCTCGGCGTGCGCAGCCTGCCAGAGGGCGATGGTGCGCTCGCCGGCGGGCGAGGAGTCGGCGGTGACGGTGGCGACGTCGTCGGGGGCCACCCCGAGGAGCCGGGCGGCGGTGAGGGCCGGGGCCGCGGCGGTGGCGGAGGCCATGACGACGGTGGGCTCCGCGCCGAGGTGGCGGGCGAGCCGCAGGAGCCGGCGGAGAACGAGGGCCACGTGGGCGCCGGTGACGCCGCGGTAGGCGTGCAGCTCGTCGACGACGACGTACGTCAAGCCGCGCAGGAGGCGGTTCCAGCGGTGGTGGCCGGGGAGGAGGGTGAAGTGGAGGAAGTCGGGGTTGGTGAGGACGATGTCGGCGTGGTCGCGGGCCCAGTCGCGCTCGGTGAAGGGGGTGTCGCCGTCGCAGGTGGCCACGCGCACGGAGGTGAGCCGGGCGGCGCGGAGGAGGGTGTCGAGGTTCGCGAGCTGGTCCGCGGCGAGCGCCTTGGTGGGAGCCAGGTACAGCGTCGTGGGGCGGCGGCGGTAGCGGGAGATGCGGCCGGACGACGGCGTGGCGGCGTCGACGGCGTCGGCGCGGATCGCGCTGACGGCGGCGAGCCACGCGGGCAGGGACTTGCCGGAACCCGTGCCGGTGGCGATGACGGTGTGGCGGCCGGAGTGGAGGGCGGCGGCGGCGTCGGCCTGGTGCGTCCAGGGGCGTTCGATCCCGAGGCGGCGGTAGCCGGCGACGAGGTCGGGGTCGGCCCAGTGCGGCCAGGCGGTGGTGGCGCCCGGGCGGGCAGCGAGGCGTTCGACGTGGAGGAGGCGACCGTCGCGCGCGCCGAGCTCCTCGATCAGCTCCAGGGCCCGGTTCGCGCGCACCGGTCCATCGTGACACGGCACGCCGGGGAGCCCGTGCGCGGGTGGGCGGAGCGTGTGGGTGGGAGCTGGGAGGATGGGAGAACAGCAGGCGGGAACGGAGCACCCCGGGACCTTGGTCCCACGAAACACCGAAACGCGCGCCGCGGCAAACACAAGATCTTGTGTGTCATCGGCGTTTCGTACACTAGATGTCGTGGTGGTCGGCGTAGCTTCGAACCCGTTCGCCACTGGCCGGAGCCAGCGGCCCAGCACTACCGGAGGATTCGCAGATGTCAACGTCGACCCAGCCAGAGCACGTGCAGCGCACCGCCACGGAGCCCGTGACCATTGACGCGATCGGCACGATCAACGAGTACCTGTCGCGCGCGGACTGGCGGGTCAACGCGAACGCGAACCAGGGCTACTCGCTCGGCGGCATGATCCTCAACACCTCCGGCAAGGTGATCGCCAACTACTGGCTCACCCAGGTGTACGGCGAGGCCGCGGACAGGGCACACCGCAGTGGGGACCTCCACATCCACGACCTGGACATGTTCGCCGGGTACTGCGCCGGCTGGTCCCTGCGCATGCTCCTCGAGCAGGGCTTCAACGGGGTGCCCGGCGCGATCGCCGCCGCCCCGCCCAAGCACTTCTCCTCCGCGGTGGGCCAGATCGTCAACTTCCTCGGCACGCTGCAGAACGAGTGGGCCGGTGCCCAGGCCTTCTCCTCCTTCGACACCTACATGGCGCCGTTCGTCCGCCTCGACGCGATGACCTACGACCAGGTCAAGCAGTCCGTGCAGGAGCTGATCTTCAACCTCAACGTCCCGTCCCGCTGGGGCACACAGACGCCGTTCACCAACCTGACCTTCGACTGGACCTGCCCGGAGGACCTCCGCGACGAGCACCCCCTCATCGGGGACGAGCTCTGCGACTTCACCTACGGGGAGCTCCAGGCGGAGATGGACATGATCAACCGCGCCTACATGGAGGTCATGACCGAGGGCGATGCCGAGGGGCGGGTCTTCACCTTCCCGATCCCCACGTACAACATCACCAAGGACTTCCCGTGGGAGTCGGAGAACGCGGACCGCCTGTTCGAGATGACCGCGAAGTACGGGCTCCCGTACTTCCAGAACTTCATCAACTCCGAACTCGACCCGGGCATGATCCGCTCGATGTGCTGCCGCCTCCAGCTCGACCTCCGCGAACTCCTCAAGCGGGGCAACGGCCTCTTCGGCTCCGCGGAGCAGACCGGCTCGGTGGGCGTGGTGACCATCAACTGCGCCCGCCTCGGCTACCTCTTCGCCTCCGACGAGGCCGGCCTCCACGCCCGCATCGACGAGCTCCTGGACATCGCGAAGGACACGCTCGAGGCGAAGCGCGCCGTCATCCAGCACCACATCGAGGACGGGCTCTTCCCCTACAGCAAGCGGTACCTCGGCACGCTGGAGAACCACTTCTCCACGATCGGCATCAACGGCGTCAACGAGATGATCCGCAACTTCACGCTCGACGAGTACGACATCACGGACCCGCGCGGCCACGCCATGGCGGTGCGGCTCCTCGACCACGTCCGCGACCGGATGGTGGAGTTCCAGGAGGAGACGGGCAACCTCTACAACCTCGAGGCCACCCCGGCCGAGGGCACCACCTACCGGTTCGCGAAGGAGGACGCCAAGCGGTTCCCCGGCATCCTCCAGGCCGGCACGGAGGCCAACCCCTACTACACGAACTCCTCCCAGCTCCCGGTCGGGTTCACCGACGACGCGTTCGAGGCCCTCGAGCGGCAGGAGGAGTTGCAGGGCAAGTACACCGGCGGCACCGTCCTCCACCTCTACATGCCGGAGCAGGTGTCCTCCGTGGAGGCGTGCAAGAACCTTGTGAAGCGGTCCCTCACCAACTTCCGCCTCCCCTACATCACCATCACGCCCACCTTCTCGATCTGCCCGGTGCACGGCTACCTGGCGGGCGAGCACCACACCTGCCCCAAGTGCGCCGCCACCCGCCCCGAGGCCCCGCAGGCCTGCGAGGTGTGGACGCGCGTCATGGGGTACTTCCGCCCCGTGTCCTCCTTCAACATCGGCAAGAAGGGCGAGTACGCCGAGCGCGTGATGTTCACCGAGGACAAGGCGCTGGCCCACCTGTGACCGCGTCGCTACCCACCCACGTCCCCGCCGTCGCCCGACTGCGGGGCGTGGGCGCGGGTGCGAACGACCTCGCGATCGCCGGGCTCGTCCCGCTCTCGAGCGTGGACTGGCCGGGCAGGCTGGTGGCCACGGTGTTCTGCCAGGGCTGCCCGTGGAACTGTGCCTACTGCCACAACGCCTCGCTCATCGACTGCGCGGTCCCCGGGATCGTCAGCTGGGACGACGACGTCGAGCCCCTCCTGGCGCGGCGGCGTGGCCTGCTCGACGGCGTGGTGTTCACCGGAGGCGAGGCCACCCGCCAGCTGGCGCTCGCCCCGGCGATGGCCCGCGTGCGCGACCTCGGCTTCCAGGTGGGCCTGCACACCGGCGGCGCGTACCCGCGGCGCCTCGCCGAGCTCCTCCCGCTGGTCGACTGGGTCGGCCTCGACATCAAGGCCCTGCCGGAGGACTACGGCGCCGTGACCGGCGTGGCCGCCGCCGGGCCGAAGGCGTGGGAGGCCCTCGGCATGGTCCTCGACTCCGGGGTGGGGCACGAGGTGCGTCTCACCCTGCACCCTGACTCCCCGCAGGCAGCAACCGCTGGCGTGATCGCCCGCCGGCTGCGGGCGGCCGGCGTCCGCGTGCTCGTGCTCCAGGAGGCACGCGCCGAGGGCACCCGCGAGGCCTTCCAGACGACGGCTCGCACGTGGGACCTCGCCGCCTGGCAACTCCGGCTGGACGAGCTCCGGCGCGAGATCGACAGCCTCGGGTTCGAGCACTTCTCCGTGCGCTGACCGGCGACCGACTGTGAGCCGCGGCACATCTCGGAGCGCGAAAGCGCGCGGCTCTGGTTAGGCTTCCTCCACAGGTGTCCCCATTCGCCGCTGAATCGAGGAAGTGCCATGCCCATCGGGACCACGAGTCTCACCATCGTCGCCGTGATCGCCGTGATCGCCGTCCTGGCGCTCGTCGTCGCCGTGGTCCTGCGGCGCCAGGTCCTCGCGGCGCCCGAGGGGACGCCCGGGATGCGGGCGATCGCCACGGCCATCCAGGAGGGCGCGCAGGCGTACCTGAACCGCCAGTTCCGCACGCTCGTGCTCTTCGCCCTCGTGGTGTTCGCCCTGCTGTTCCTCCTCCCCGGCGAGGGCGGGGTGAAGCTCGGACGGTCGATCGCGTTCCTCGTGGGCGCGGGCTTCTCCGCCGCGATCGGCTACCTCGGCATGTGGCTGGCCGTGCGCGCGAACGTTCGGGTGGCCGCGGCGGCACGTGAACCCGGCGGCCGGGCCGAGGGCGCCCGTATCGCGTTCCGCACCGGCGGCGTGGTCGGGATGTCCGTGGTGGGGCTCGGCCTGCTCGGCGCCTCCGCCACGGTGCTGATCTACCGGGCCGACGCACCGGCGGTCCTCGAGGGCTTCGGCTTCGGCGCCGCCCTCCTCGCGATGTTCATGCGCGTGGGCGGCGGCATCTTCACCAAGGCGGCCGACGTGGGGGCGGACCTCGTCGGCAAGGTGGAGGTCGGCATCCCCGAGGACGACCCGCGCAACGCCGCCACCATAGCCGACAACGTGGGTGACAACGTCGGCGACTGCGCCGGCATGGCCGCCGACCTGTTCGAGTCCTACGCCGTCACCCTGGTGGCCTCCCTGATCCTCGGCAAGGCCGCCCTCGGCGAGCAGGGCCTCGTGTTCCCGCTGATCGTCACGGCGGTCGGCGCCTTCGTCGCGCTGCTCGGCATCGTGCTGACCCGCGTGCGCGAGGGTGAGGGCAGCCTCACGGCCATCAACCGCGGCTTCTACCTCTCGGCGCTGCTCGGGCTCGTGCTCGCGGCGGCCGCGGCGTTCCTCTACCTGCCCGCCTCGTTCGGCGAGCTCTCCGGCGTGAGCGCCGAGGTCGCCGCCCACGCGGGCGACCCGCGGATCATCACCACCGGGGCGGTGACGATCGGCATCCTCCTCGCCGGCGTGATCCTCTGGATCACCGGGTACTTCACGGGCACCACCTCCGCACCCACCTGGAACGTGGCGGCCCGGACCCGCACCGGCGCCGCGACCGTGGTACTCGCCGGCATCGGCGTGGGCTTCGAGTCCGCCGTCTACACGGCCGGGATCATCGGGGTGGCGATCTCCCTCGCCTTCCTGCTGGCCGGTGGCTCCGTGTGGCTCGCCCTCTTCCTCATCGCGCTCGCCGGGTGCGGGCTCCTCACCACCGTGGGCGTCATCGTCGCGATGGACACGTTCGGTCCCGTCTCGGACAACGCCCAGGGCATCGCGGAGATGTCCGGGGATGTCGACGAGGCGGGCGCCCAGGTGCTCACCGAGCTCGACGCCGTCGGCAACACCACCAAGGCCATCACCAAGGGCATCGCGATCGCGACGGCGGTCCTCGCCGCCACTGCCCTCTTCGGGGCGTACAACGACGCGGTCGTCACCGCCCGCGACTCCCTCACCGGGCTGGCGGCCAGCGCCGGCGCGTTCGTCGCCGCCATGTCGGACTACTCGATCGTCTCCCCCGTCACGCTCGTCGGTCTGATGCTCGGGGCGGCGACCGTCTTCCTGTTCTCCGGGCTCGCCATCGACGCCGTCACCCGGGCTGCCGGCACCATCGTCCTCGAGGTGCGCCGCCAGTTCCGGGAGATCCCCGGCATCATGACCGGCGAGGCCCGCCCGGAGTACGGCAAGGTCGTGGACATCTGCACGCGCGAATCGCTCCGGGAACTCGCCACCCCCGGTCTGCTCGCCGCGTTCGCACCCATCGCGGTGGGCTTCGGCCTGGGGGTCGGCCCCCTCGCGGGCTTCCTCGCCGGAGCGATCGGCACGGGTGTCCTCATGGCGGTCTTCCTCGCCAACTCGGGCGGTGCGTGGGACAACGCGAAGAAGATCGTCGAGGACGGCCACTTCGGTGGCAAGGGCTCCGAGGCCCATGCCGCCTCGGTGATCGGCGACACCGTCGGCGACCCNNGCTCATCAAGGTCATGAACCTCGTGGCGGTGCTCATCGCCCCCGCGGTGGTGCTGATGTCCGAGTCCGACTCCGCGTCCCACGTCACCCGAATCGCCATCGCGCTGGTGGCCGCCGCCGTGGCCTTCGGCGCGATCATCGCCTCCAAGCGCCGCGCCCCGGCACTCGTCGACGACGAGGCGCGCGCCGCCGCCTGACTTGGACCGGGAGCCTCCGCGCCGGGGAGTGCCCCGGCCGGCCCGGCGTGGGCCGCTGCGCGGGCCACCAGCCCGGTCGGCCTCCCTCCCCAGGACACCGCCACCGCCGCCCGCACCCGCACGTGCGTTCCCTCGACCGCGCAGTCCGTGAGAGCGGCCCCGTTCGCGGTGACCACCCTGCCGGCAGTCGCACACCGATCCGAGAAGGAGGCCGCTCCGGCGATCGCGCCCAGATCGGCAGCGGTCTGGGCGCGCCCACGGGCCTGCATCGCGGCCAGGGCGAGGAGCGCCGTCGTCAGGAGGACGGCGAGCGCCCCCACCACCGCGAGGACCAGCACGGTCCCGGAGCCACGGTCCCCGGGGTGGCCGCAGCCGGTCATGGCTCCGGGAGGGCCGTGGCCTCGCCGCGGGCCTCGAACGCGCCCCACCGCCCGAGCGCGGGAAGTGGGACCGAGACGTGCACGACGACGTACTCCCCCACCTCGACCCCGACCCGGGCGCGGTCACCGGCGAGCTGGCGCGCCACCGCACGCACCTCGCCGGGGCTCGCACCGATCGCGGCGGCCCGGGCTCCCGCCCGGGCCGCGTCCGACGCTCGCAGTTGTGCCGTCCCCCCGGACAGCAGGGCGAGGCAGAACACGAGCAGGAGCACGACGGCGGGCAGCGCGAGGGCGAACTCTGCGGTCACCGACCCGCGCTGCCGCCGGTCAGCCACGGACGGACAGTGCATTCGACACGATGCCGGCCAGTGCGGCACGTACCGCGTCGGACTGCATCACCGAGAGCAGCAGCAGGGCGAACGCCACG
>DBPQ01000066.1:61013-61313 GCA_002304945.1 Actinomycetales bacterium UBA1416
TGCCCCAGGCGCGCCCGCGCCCTCGTCACCATGCGCCGGATCCTCATCGTTCCCTTCCTTCCCGGACCGACCGTCGGCCCCGTACCCCCAACCCTCGCGGCCCCGCCGGCCTCACCGCGCGATCGCGCCCGCTGGCTGGGGATGGCGGCGCGGCAGGGCCGGTGTGGACAGTTCGCCGGCGCCGACATCGCCCCCGGGGCACCTCGCACGTGCCCCCTCGCACGCGCCGGGTCTCCCTCGGCCGGACCGGCCGGTCAGCCGCCGAGGAGCGCGACGCCGGTGGAGAGCAGCACCGGCACC